>JAUWBQ010000034.1 GCA_030601645.1 Candidatus Bathyarchaeota archaeon
GATTGAGGACAGCCCGGTCATGATAGATCGCTAGATAGATGTGGCCACCCGCCAATGTCCCAAACTCGGCTTACCCCTGCGGTTTTCTCCTTCAATGATTCGTCGCGAGACTAAAACTGGGGAGAATCGCGGATGTTGAAATAGGCCCTCAGAGCCCGATGAGGGCGTAGGCTATGATGAGGGGAGCGAACAGAGAGGCTATCTGGCTGATCACCGTCACGAGGGTGTTCAGCGACGGCCCGGCAGTATCCTTGAACGGATCCCCAACGGTGTCCCCGATGACCGCGGCCTTGTGGGCGTCGGAGCCCTTCCCCCCGAAGTAGCCTGACTCCACGTACTTCTTCGCGTTGTCCCAGAGGCCCCCGGCGTTGGCCATCAGGATCGCCAGGAAGAACCCACTGAAGATCGCCCCGCTGAGGAAGCCCCCGAGGGCGTGGATGCCTGCCACGAACCCCACGATCAGAGTCGTGCTGATGGTGAACACGATGAGGGGCAGCAGCTCCCGGAGGGCTCCCTTGGTCGCTATGTTGATGCAGGCGGCGTAGTCGGGCTTTCCCGTCCCCTCCATGAGGCCGGGGATCTCCCTGAATTGGCGGCGGATTTCCTCGATCATCCTGTAGGCGTTCTTGGAGACTCCGAGGATGATCATGGCGGAGAAGATTATAGGGATGGACATGCCTATGAAAACCCCCATCATGACGAGGGGGTTCATCAGGTTGAAGCTGATGGTCTGCCCCGTGATGGTCTTCACGATCTCCTGGTAGGACGCGAGGAGGGCGAGGGAGGTGAGGCCCGCGGCTCCGATGGCGAAGCCCTTTGTGATGGCCTTCGTCGTGTTGCCGGCTGCGTCGATCTCATCCGTGATGTCTACGACCTCGTCCCCCAGTTCGGCCATCTCGGCTATGCCCTTGGCGTTGTCCCCGATGGGGCCGTAGGCGTCCCCCGCGATGATGATGCCTGCAATTGCGAGCATCCCGACGGCGGCGATGCCGACGCCATAGACACCGTAGAGCGTGTAGGCGATGGCTGAGCCGATCCCTATCCCGAGGAGGGCGGGGAAGCAGCTGATCAAGCCGTAGGAGAAGCCGGTAAGGATGCTTATGGCGGCCCCGGTCTGGGACGCCTCTGCGGTCTTTTTGACGGGAGACCGGTTGATGGAGGTATAGTAGTCAGAGGTCATGCCAATAACTATGCCAGCCAGGAGGCCGACTATGTTCGCGTACCAGATCTCCACGTCGTAGCCGAAAAACCAGGTTGCGACATAGGTGAGGGCTGCGAAGGTGAAGGTGGTGACGTAGGTTCCCATGTTCAGGGCCTTGCCGGGGTCGCCCCCCTTCCGTACCCTGACCATCGCGATGCCGATGATGGACGAGATGATGCCTAAGCCGGCGAAGACTAGGGGTACCGTCTCTAGGTAGGCGATCTGTGAGGATCCGCCCAGAATCATGGCTGCCATGATCGCTGCGATGTACGAGTCGAAAAGGTCGGCTCCCGACCCAGCGCAGTCCCCCACGTTGTCCCCGACATTGTCGGCGATGACCGCGGGGTTCCTCGGGTCATCCTCCGGGATGCCGAGCTCAACCTTGCCGACGAGGTCGGCCGCTATGTCGGCGGTCTTGGTGTAAATGCCGCCTCCCGCCTTCATGAATAAAGTGAGGGTGCTGGCGCCGATGCTCATGCCGAGGATGATCTCGGGATCTCCAGTTAACCAGTAGATGATGCTGATACCGAATAGGGCGAGGCCGACCACCATGAGGCCCATGACGGCACCTCCCCTGAAGGCGATGTGGAAAGCCTCGGCGAGACCCCCCTTCTTGGCGGCGTTCGCCGTCCTGACGTTGGCTTTGACCGCGATCTCCATGCCTATCACGCCAGCTATGGCGGAGAATATTGTGCCGAAGACGTAGGTCAGGCCGATCTTGACGCTCAGGAAGACGGAGAGGGCGATGGCCATGAGGGCCACGAAGACGCCGAGGTATGTATACTCGGTCTTCAGGAACGACCTAGAGCCTTCCTGGATCCAACCGGCGATTTCCTTCATCCGGTCCGTGCCTGCATCCTTACCCGTGACGTACCGAAACAGAAATAATCCTATTGCGATCGAAATGACCGATGAGACGGGCGCGATTAGCCAGGGGTCGAAAGCAGCCATGATAAAATCCTCTCGCATCTAACTGAATGAAACTAACCAAAACTCACTCGGGAATGACTATATAAAAGTATTTGAGATTAGGCGGTTGCCTCTGTTTTCCTGTGGGCCATGTATCTTCTCCGCGGAATCAGTTTTCCTGGAATTATCAGGAAGGCCGTCAGCGAGCCGATGAAGCAGAGGAGGAGTTGGAAGGGGGTCAGAGGGGCCACCTTGAACACTGTGTTTAACGCCGGGACATAGAGTATAGCCATCTGCAACGCAAGGGACACGAGGATGGAGATGAACAGCATCTTGTTTTCCGTCCAGCCCTTCCACCCTAAGCTGAAGATGTGGTGGGTCTCTGACCGGCATTGGAAGGCGAGGAAGAACTCGAAGAACACTATTGAGGTGAAGGCCACCGTCCTGGCTTGGACGGCGCTGCCAGTAGTAGCGTACGTATATATGAAAGGTATGAAGTCGGAGATGAAGTCGACCAATGCGGCGAACACGATGAAACGCCAGAACCTAGTCAGCAACCCCTCGTCGGGGTTCCGGGGCGGATACTTCATCAGGTCAGGGTCCGGCGGGTCGATGCTCAATGCGATGGCTGGCAGACCATCCGTGACCAAGTTGACCCACAAGATATGGATGGGCAGGAAGGGCAGCGGCAGTCCCAGGAGGGTGCAGACTGTGATCTCTATGAACTCGTCGAAGTTGGCGGCCAGCATCAGCCTGATGTACTTGGTGACGTTGTCGTAGATGTGGCGGCCCCCCTGCACGGCCCGGACGATGGTGGCGAAGTTGTCGTCCTCCAGCACCATGTCGCTGGCCTCCTTGGTGACATCGGTGCCCTTGATGCCCATGGCGATGCCGATGTCCGCGGCCTTCAGCGCCGGAGCGTCGTTGACTCCGTCCCCGGTCATCGCTACGATGTGGCCGTTCCGTTTAAGGGACATGGCGATGCGCATCTTGTGCTCAGGGGAGACCCGGGCGAAGACACTGATGTCCTCGATGACCTCGTCGAGCCTATCGTCGTCGATCTCCTCCATCTCCTCGCCAATCATCACCGAGCCTGGGGTATCCTCCTCGAGCATCCCGATCTCCTTGGCGATGGCGACGGCGGTGAGCCTGTGGTCTCCCGTGACCATCACGGTCCTGATGCCCGCCTGCTTGCAGGTGTTTATCGCCAGTGGGACCTCTTCCCTCGCCGGGTCTATCATGCCAACGAGGCCGACATAGGTTAAGCCGGATTCCACCGCCTCCACCTCGTAGTCATCGATGTTGTCGGCCATCTCCTTGTAGGCCATCGCTAGCACCCTGAGGGCGTCGCTCGCCATAGCCTGCATTGTGAACAGGGCGTGTTCACGGTCCGCCTCGGAGAGGGGTCTCACTTCCCCATTTTCGATGATGCTGACGCTCCGCTCTAGGATGACTTCAGGGGCGCCCTTGACGTACGCGATCCTGACGCCGTCTGGGCCATCGTGGATGGTGGTCATCATCTTCCGGGTCGAGTCGAAGGGGAACTCGCCGACCCTGGGGTAGTCCCTCTTGAGCTCTTCGCCCATGCCCGCTTTGGCGCCCACTACAGTCAGGGCTCCCTCGGTGGGATCTCCGAAGACAACCCAGTTTCCTTCGCTCTCCTGGAGGTGGGCGTCGTTGTTGAGGAATCCTATCCTTAGGAGGAGATCTACGTCGCTGTTCTCCTGGGGGGTGACAGGCTCACCGTACATGGTGAACTCCCCGGTCGGGACGTACCCCGAGCCTGATATGTCTATGACGCTGTCTCCGTAGGTGATCTGCCTGACGGTCATCTCGTTCCGGGTAAGAGTGCCAGTCTTGTCTGAGCAGATGACGGTGGTGCTTCCCAGGGTCTCGACAGATGCGAGTTTACGAACGATGGCCTTCTGCTTGGCCATCTTGGAGACGCCGAGAGCAAGGGTGATGGTCAGAACAGCGGGTAGCCCCTCGGGGATGGCCGATACTGCGAGGCTGATGGCGGTCATGAACATGGTCTCGAGCTCGTGTTTGTGGATGAAGAATCCGATGAGGAAGACCCAGATGGTGAGGATGACGCTGATCGCTCCGAGCTGGCGGCCCATCTCCTCCATCTTCTGCTTCAGCGGAGGCGCCTCCACCTCCACGGCCTGTACCATGCCCGCGATCTTCCCGAACTCCGTGCTCATTCCGGTCTCCGTCACCACCGCCACGGCTCTGCCGCCGGTCACGACGGTGCCCATGAAGACCATGTTCTTCCTGTCTCCGATGCCCACGTTTTTTCCCAGTGCGTCGAGCCTCTTAGTCACGGGGGTGGATTCCCCGGTGAGGGCGGCCTCGTCCACCTGGAGGTTGGGGGCCTCGATCAGCCTCGAGTCCGCGGGCACGCGGCTACCGGCCTCGAGGAGGGTTATGTCTCCTGGGACGAGGTCCTTGGAGTCTATGGACTGCTCCTTCCCGTCACGGAGAACCAGGACGTGGGGTGAGATCATCTTCTTGAGGGCCTCCACGGCCTGCTCGGCCCGGTACTCTTGGACGAAGCCGAGGATGGCGTTCATGACGACGATGAACAGAATGACGTAGGTGTCGGTCATGACCTCCCCCTTCTGAATGGCAATGTAAGCCGAGAATACTGCGGATATCATCAGGATGAGGACAAGGACGCTCTTGAACTGGCTGATGAAGATCTCCAGAGGCGTGATCTTCTTCTCCTCCCTCAGCTCGTTGGGGCCGTACCGCTCCAGCCTCTCCTTGGCCTCTTCTCCACTTATGCCGCTACGGTTCGAGCTCAGCGATTCCAGAACTGTTTCAATGTCCTCAGCGTGCCAATCCTTCTTTTCCAAAGAGGTCTCACCGAACTGTTCCCTAGGCCCTTTATGGACTCTATGACTCCAGAAGAAGATGTGGTTGAATTTAAATATCTTCTCCCACGTTTGAGGCTCGAATAAGTGGGATTTGGTCCTTTGCATAGTGTTTTGAAAGGGAGGCATGGATAGATCTAATGGAAACTCAAAGTCGGCGGCCCATCATTCCATCAAGGCGTGGTTCCTCAAGCGAACGAGGAAACTTGTTTCTCTTCGAGTTTCCTTCTCCGTTCTTCCCGAAGACGCCTCTGCAGGCTCCGGTACGTGCTGTAGTCCATGGCCACGCAGCACCCGAACAGGATGGCGGCGGTTATGCCTATGGCCAATACCAGATAATACCAGACCAAGGCTACCCCGATCACCTCTGACGAATTTAAGTTTATAATGATTTTGATAGTTAAAACCACGGTTTACTTGTATGCGAACTTCGAATTTTTTCTGTTTAAAATGGCTTATTATGCTTTTTTTAAAGCCCTAAGCCAGTGCAAACGGGGGTTAATAGACAATTCCATCTATTTCGAGGTGGTTCTTCTGCCTCAGGAAAACCACCGGGATCCCGACCTTCCGGAGTCTCTTTCTCAGTTCGGCGTCGTTAGTCGCCACGGTGAATCGCCTTTCCAACGCTATCCTGAGGATGGAATCATCCACCGTCTCGCCGGGGCCAAGGCTCTCATCCATCACCTCACAGCTATCCGTGAGCCCTAGAGCAAAATCCACCTCTCTTCTTAACGATGGTTTCGCATCGGATCCGAGGAGCTTGAGTTCGTCTATTATCGGGGTGGTCACGATGCAGCGGACGTTCCTGTCCAGGAGCCGCCGGAGTTCCTCGAAGATGTCCACCCTGAATCGGTGGGGGATGAAGAGAAAGTTAGAGTCCAAGATCACCGCCGCTGAGGGTTCCGTGCGGGTCAGCCCTTCAGGGTCCCTACTCCTATCAGTCGCCACCTGCTTCCGATCCTCCGGCTCACGGCAACCCTGTCGTCCACCTCCCCGCACACGGGGATGGTGAGGGCCGCCTCGAGGTAGTTCTTGGAGACCTTCGTGACTGTCCCCATGGTCTTGGCGGTCCCTATGTTCAATAGCAGCCTCTCCCCCTTGGCGATGGCAGCCACCTTCTGCATCTCCCTGCTCCCCACCACGGTGTCGAAGAGCTGGAGGTCTAGGTTTATCTCGTCGATGACGGGCGGGAGGGTCTCGGGTTTCCCTATGAGGCTTCCCACGAGGCCGTCGGACTTGGTCAGGGAGGGGTCTAGGAATGTGCCTACGCCCACGAGGCCGCCCGGAAGGGCCTCTTCAACGGAGCTGTTCCCGGCGTGGAGGCTCGTGATCTCCGTGTATAGCTCCTGCATCTTCACCCGGTTCTTCTCCCGGGTGGGGAGACCCGGCCTTATCTCTATCTCCTCCCCGACGTTGAAGCTTCCATGGATTATAGATCCTCCCAGGATACCGCCCACGAGCTTCTCGATGGGGGTGCCTGGGACGTTCACGTCGAAGCTCCTGACGATGTACATCCGGGAGGCCTTAGATGAATCCCTCTCCGGCGTGGGGAGATATTCCTCCATCGCCTCGAGAAGGAGGTCCGTGTTGATGTCGTGCTGGGCCGAGACCGGGATGATGGGGGCTTCATCGGCCACCGAGCCCTCCACGAATCGCTTGATCTCGTTGTAGTTGCGGACGGCGTCCTCCCGGATGACGATGTCGATCTTGTTCTGGACTATGATGATGTTCTTCAGGCCGACTATGTCGATGGCGGCCAGGTGCTCCCTGGTCTGGGGCTGGGGGCACCGCTCGTCGGCCGCAATGACTAGGATAGCGCCGTCCATCACCGCGGCCCCGCTCAGCATGGTGGCCATGAGGATCTCGTGGCCGGGGGCGTCCACGAAGCTTACGGCCCTCTGAAGCTCCGCCTCTCCTCCACAGTGGGGGCACGTGGGGGAGGTGCAGTAGCACTGAGGGCCCTTGCAGTCCGGGCACTTGTATATGGTGGCGTCCGCGTAACCCAGCTTGATGGTGATGCCCCGCTTCAGCTCCTCGCTATGGCGGGAGGCCCAGACCCCTGTGATCGCTTGGACCAGAGTGGTCTTGCCGTGGTCGACGTGTCCGATGGTGCCGATGTTGATCTCCGGTTGACTCGAAAGTTTCGGGATGTCTTTTCTCCCCCTTTACGGTATCGTAGTTGTGAGGTATGGGCTTATATACGTTTATGAATCGGGCTAATGGGCTCGCATCCAGAGGCGTGTCATGGAATGTGCGTTGTCCGTGCCAAGAAAATAACAGTTTTAAGCCCAGCTTGAGGATAGCAAATGATTCAGGGTGAGTCCGATGGTTGATGGTGAATCAGGGAAGGTTTCAATCCGGGTCCCGAAGGACCTCTACGAAAAAATCGAGGAGAAGATATCCGGGACGAGTTTCTCGTCCGTCGAGGAGTATGTTGTGAGCAAACTTGAGAGCGAGTTCCCCACGGAGCCCGTGTACACCAAGGAAGAGGAGGAGCTGATCAGGGAGCGCCTCCGCAAGCTCGGCTACATAGAGTGAGGGATGAGGATGCTGCCCCCCCACGGCGGGAGACTGATAGACAGGCTGGTCCCCGAGGGTGATCGCCCTCGCATCATGGACGAGGCCTCGGAGCTAATCGACATTCCCGTCTCCCTCGAGGCGAGGAAGGACTACGAATGCATAGCCTATGGGCTGTTCAGCCCGCTCGAAGGACCCCTGAGCGGGAACGACTATCGATCGGTCCTGGAGAAAGGCAGGCTCCAGAACGATCTTCCATGGACCTTCCCCATAGTCCTCGACGTATCGGAGGATGTGGCGTCGGGTATCGACGAAGGCGACGACATCGCCCTCTCCCATTCGGGAGCGCCTTTCGCGATCCTCCACGTGGAGGATAAATACGCTCTAGATAGAAAGATGCACGCCGAGAGCATCTACAAGACGCTGGATATCGAACATCCGGGGGTGGCCAGGACCCAGAGGATGGGAGCCCGCCTGCTCGGGGGGAGGATCGACCTCTTCGAGGAGACGCCCGGCAAGGTCCCGAGGTACAGGCTGAATCCCAAGGAGACCCGGTTCCTGTTCAAGGAGATGGGCTGGAGGACGGTGGCCGGCTTCCAGACCCGCAATGCGCCTCACATAGGCCACGAGTATGTCCAGAAGACCTCCCTCGCCTTCGTCGACGGGCTGTTCATAAACCCCCTCATAGGCCGGAAGAAGGCGGGAGACTTCAAGGACGAGGTGATCATCGACTCTTACGAGGCCCTCATCCGTAACTACTACATGAGGAACTCTGCGACCCTCGTCACCCTCGAGATGGAGATGAGGTACGCGGGGCCCAGGGAAGCCATCTTCCACGCCATCGTCCGGAAGAACTTCGGGTGCACCCACTTCGTCGTGGGCCGGGACCACGCCGGAGTCGGCAGCTACTACGGCCCCTACGAGGCTCAGGAGAAGTTCGACGAGTATCCGGACCTGGGGATCGCCCCCATCTTCTTCCGGAGCTTCTTTTACTGCAAGAAGTGTGGCGGTATCGAGAACGACAAGGTCTGCCCCCACGGCCCCGAGGATCACATCAACTTCAGCGGCACCAAGATGAGGCAGCTCCTGATGAGGGGGGAGCGCCCGTCCAAGGAGATGATGCGCCCCGAGGTCGTGGACGCCATCCTAAAGCATCCTGAGCCCTTCGTGAGCTGAAAGACATGAGGAAAGCCCTCCTGATAGGCTTGGACTGTGCGGCCCCCGACCTCTTGTTCGACAGGTTCGTCGACAAGCTCCCCAACTTCCGGAGGATGATGGAGAAGGGGGCTTATGGCAAGCTGGAGAGCAGCGACCCCCCCATAACCATACCCGCCTGGACCGTGATGGCGTCGAGCAGGTCCCCCGGCGTCCTGGGCCTGTATGGTTTCCGCCACAGGAGCGACAACTCGTACAAGGACATCTGGATAGCCTCCTCCGGGAGGGTGAGGGTGAAGAGGATCTGGGACTATGTCGCCGAGGCCGGCGGAAAGTCCTGTCTCATAGGGGTTCCCCCGAGCTACCCTCCCTTCCCAGTGGAGGGGTGGCTGGTGGGGGGCTTCATCACACCTGACACCAACAGGAACTACACTTTCCCAGAGGAGCTGGGGGAGGAGATCAAGGGGGTCGTGGGCGAGTATCCGGTCGACGTGGAGTTCCGAATCGAGGACAAGCGGAGCCTCGTCAAGGACATTTTCGAGATGACTGAGAAGCACTTCGAGGTCATCAAGCACCTGATGCGCACCCGTGACTGGAGCTTCTTAATGCTCGTGGAGATCGGCCTCGACAGGATCCACCACGCCTTCTGGAAGTACTTCGACGAGGCCCACCGCCTCCACGAGCCGGGGAGCGAGTTCGAGGGGGTGATGGAGGACTATTATGTCCTTCTAGACGAGAAGGTGGGGGAGCTGCTGGATATCGTAGACGAAGACACGGTGGTCTTCGTCGCCTCGGACCACGGCGGGAAGCCCATGAAGGGGGCTTTCTGCGTCAATGGCTGGCTCGAGGAGCAGGGTCTCCTGAAGCTGAAGAGGCCTGTGGAGAAGGTCGTCAGGCTGAACGATGCGGATGTCGACTGGGAGAACACAGTGGCGTGGGGATGGGGGGGCTACTACGCCCGCGTCTTCCTGAACCTGAAGGGGAGGGAGGAGCACGGCGTCGTCGATCCCGGAGATTATGAGAGGGTGAGGGACGACATAGCCGACCGCCTCAGAAACATCAGGGGGCCCGACGGCGAGGAGTGGGACACCAAGGTGCTGAAGCCCGAGGAGATCTACCCCAAGTGCAGGGGCGACCCCCCAGATCTCATGGTCTACTTCGACGACCTTAGCTGGAGGTCGGCGGGAACCATGGGCCAGGGGAACCTCTACCTCCCCGAGAACGACACCGGCCCCGACGACGCGGTCCACGACAAGATGGGCCTCTACATCTACTACGACCCCGAGAAGGATCTCGGGGGGACGGTCGAGGATTTGAACATCCTGGACGTGGCTCCAACTCTCATGAAGGCCGTGGGCCTCCCGGTTCCCGCTGACATGGAGGGGAAAGCCCTCACGGGAGTTTAACCCATATTCTTTTTTAGAAAAGGTTAAGAGTCTTTCATATTCACTGTAAAGTGGTCCGCAGGGTGCACAGCACAGAATGATGGTCCCCATTTTCGGAGTTTCTGTTTCATGAATGAAATTGAGAGAGTGGAGTATACGCCGGTCTCGGTCCGCGAGACCCTGATCCTGATGAAGGACATCTCCGAACTCATGATCGACCTCGCATACTCCGCGGCCCTGTTCGACAACAGGGAGCTGGCGGAGGAGGTGATGGAGCTGGAGCGCAAGATGGACTCCCTGGTCTACGTCCTCAACATGAACCTGATGCTCGCGGCCAGGGACAAGGACGACGCGGAGAGCCTCGCCGGGGTGGCCAAGGTCGGCGCCCTCACCAACAGCATCTCGGATGCCGCCGCGGACATCGCTGGGATCGTGCTCCACGACATAGGCATCCACCCCATCGTCAGGGAGGTCTTCCAGAGGACCGAGGAGCATCTAGCCAGGGTGAGTGTCTCGGATACCTCTATTCTCGCCGGGAAGACGGTGAACGACCTCGATCTGGCCGCGGAGGTCGGCGTTGACATTATCGCCGTAAGGAGGGGGAGGCACTGGATGGTGAACCCGGAGAAGGAGATGGTTCTGCCCGAGGACGTGCTGGTGGCGAGAGGGACTGCCTCTGGGCTTGAGAGGCTGGTGAAGGCCGCGAGGGGGGAGGTGGACAAGCTTGGCTGAGGAGAAGGAGCTCTTCGAGAGGATCTGCGACGACCTAGTCGAGCTCAAGGACACCTCTGAGATGATGATAGACCTCGCCTACTCCGCGGTCCTCCTGAACAGCAGGCACCTCGCCGAGGAGGTGCAGCTCCTAGAGGACAGGGTCGACAGGCTCCACACAGAGTTTGAACTCCTCGTCCTCTCCAGCAGGGGGGAGGGTGAAGACGAGAGGGGGCTGCTCGGCCTGATCCGGATGGGTGTCGTGACCGAGAGGATCGCGGACGCCGCGGCCGAGATCGCCGAGGTTGTCCTTCGGGGAGGCGAACCCCACCCCATCCTGAGCATGGTGATCCAGGACGCCGAGGAGACCGTGGAGAGGGCGGTGGTCGGCGAGGGCTCCTCCGTCGCGGGGAAGACTCTGAAGGAGTCCAGGGTCCCCGAGGAGACCGGGATGTGGGTCCTTGTGATCCGGAGGGGAGACAGGTGGATGCGCCCCCGTCCCGAGACTGTCCTCGAGCCGGGGGACGTTGTCATAGCCTCTGGGTACGCGGAAGGAGAGGAGGACTTTAAGAAGCTGGTCGGCGGCTAGTCAAGTGCCTACGACTGGATGGTCTTAATATTTCTGTCTAACCGTGAAAAACCTGGTTACCCGATCATTCCTCAGGTTCTGGTTTGGACTTGGGCTCCGGCTCTTTTGCCTTCTTCTTCCGGCCTTTTGGCTTTTCTACGATCTTGAAGTTGAGGAACGTGATGTCAGCGGAGACGGTGTTGCCCCGGACGACGACCCTCTTCCTCGCGCCCTTGTTCTTGGGCTTGTAGCCCACGCCTCCGCTGAGGACGATGCGGGCCTTGACGCCGCCGTGGACATCGGGGCGCATGGGTATGCCGTCCTTGTCGGTGCCCCCTGTCAGCTGTATCTTGTAGCCCGCGAGGTCGGCGACGGTGCCGTCTATGACCTCGCCTATCCTTCTGCCCATGATGGGGGCCATCCTGGCGTCCTCTAGCTCCACCTTCTGGCTGGTCCCCGTCTCGGGGTCCGATATTATCAGCACCGGCATTTCGTTCACCTAGAAGGCCCAGATGGGGTCCTTCTTGCGCTTCAACTCTGTGAGCTCCCGGAGCGCCTCGAGGGCGCCCGCCGTCAGCCGCCCCGAGAACTTGTCCCTGAGCAGCTTGGCGTCTTTTTCGGGAACTTCTACAAGAAGGACATCCCTCTCTTTTATATGTCTACCTACGATGGGCCGGGGCATCGAGACGGCCACCTCCTTCCCCTCCTCT
>JAUWBQ010000050.1 GCA_030601645.1 Candidatus Bathyarchaeota archaeon
GGCTGGGTAGACGCAGGCGGCATCCCCCACCCAATCGCCTGGGAGTGCAGCCAGAGAGAGACAGCGATCAACCCCAGAATCCCGAGCGCGATCAAGACACCCCTCGTACTCACCTCATAGCCAAAGACGTTCATAACCGTACCACAACGCCATCCACAATTCGCCTTCGATGATTATATAATGTTCGCGTAAATGAACGGAACCACCGAACCACCTAAAGAATTCACATCAGAACCGAAACAACCAGAAACCCTTATCCTATGCCATAGTAGCGGACACCGGAAACCCGCCAACCTGAGAGAACCCTTAGCCCCTCCAGCAAAGACCAAGCAGACGACGAACTAGGGCTTCGCCACGTCCACGACGGGCACGCCAAGAGCCTCAACCAGCTCCCCAGGCTTCACCCTGAGGCCACAATACCTGGAGCCGGCGGACCCCATCACCCAGTCCCTCTCGAGCAGGCTCCTCTCGACGAAGACCAGGTCGGCCATCCCGGGAAGGGTCAGAGGATCCAACCCACCCGGCTCCACAGAGAACCTCTCCCTCAACTCCTCCCCCGACACGAAGCTCAGCTTTCTCATCCCCGCCAGCTCCCCCAGCCTCTTCACATCGATCCGCACATCCCCGGGAGCCATGACCGCAACCAACCTGCCCTTGCGACCCTTCATGAGGAGGCACTTCAACACGTTCCCAGGAGACAGGCCGTGGACCCGCACCGCATCCTCCAGGCTGAGAACGGGATCCTCCCTATGCCAGATGATCTCCGCGTCCAGACCATGCTTCTCCACGAGAGACCTGACCCTCCCGACCCTCTCCTCATCCGAAGCCATTTCAGACCGTAATACCTGACAGCCATCATTAACTTTTCCACTCGTCATCTCGCGCGCATGCCAATGCGCGCTTTAGCACGAGAATGTTTATAGCATGTCGAAATCGTGACTTGGAGCACAAAACTTCATTGATCAGATGGCGAAGGAAAGAGGAAACAGGACGCTGATCGCATACGTCTCGAGAGGGGGCGTGACCCGAGAATACTCCGGCGCACGCGAGCGAGAAAGAAGAGAGAAAAAATGAGCAACAGCGGCGACTGAACGCCCTGATCTGCCTCAACTGGCTTGGGCGATTCTCGATACGCGCGCGTTCAACCTGTAGATCGCCGGGACGCCCAACAACAGGGATATCGTAAGGCTGGCGATCCTCTGTTCGGGCCGGATGGTGTAGACGATGACGGCGCTACCGACGACTATCACCGCAACTATGGCAATCAACAGCTTCGTTATATCGAACCCCTCAAACCTCTGGACCGTGTTTTTGATCTCAGTGTGTTTATCGATGTGAAAGTCTTTCATCTCGTGGATGACCTCGTTCATCAGCGAGAAGGGGACGACGATCATCAGGAAGGGGATCACCGATAGATCGAGGGGGCGGAAGGCCGCGTACGTCGTCAGAAACTGAAAGGCTCCCAGAAAGATCACGTGTGAGACCAGATCCAGGATGGGCTTGGATTTCAGCCTCAGGGTCCTCCAGGAATAGACGAACCCCACCATAGTGAAGACCCCCCCGAGGACCAGTACGAGGGGGCTTATCAAACTGAACAGATACAGACCCGCGGATACGAGAACCAGGTTGAAGAAGTAGCTCTGTCTCCTTGTTATCTCGCCGCTGGATACCGGGTTCCTCTTCCTCTTCTCAAGGTCGTGGTAGTCGTCCTCGGCGTCCTCCAGATCGTTGTACATGTACCCGAAGGCAGTGAGACATAGATTGGCGACGAATACCAATGCGGTTTTAGACGAGAAAAGATCCGCAGGGGAGATCAATAGTATCAAGGGGAAAATCAAGACTAAAACGTGTACATAATCAAACAATCTGGTGAATCTAAGGAATATTCCCGTATCGCGCACATCCCTAATGTGTAACGATTTCCTTAAAAAAGTGTTATACGCGCGCGAACGGACAACCTCTCTCACTCGTACTCCTGCCTGGCGTAGCTGTCGTCGGTGGGCTTCGAGTTCATCACCATGGTGACGAAGTCGTTCTTCGTGATCTGGTAGATATACTTCCTCAGGCTCATCTTCTTGATCCTCCGGATCGAATAGTACACCTTCATCCTGTTGTCCAAGACCATCTTCCCCTTGGGCTTCAGCCTCTTGTATATCTCCACGTCATCTGAATAGGGCAGGTCCTGATAGCCCCCGATCTCGAGGAAGGTGTCGCGGTGGAACGCAGAGTTGGCCCCGCAGAGGTGGTAGTACCCCGTCAAAGCGAACATGGACAGGAGGTTGTTTGAAATCCAGAACAGCAGCCTGTAGAGGTAGGCCTCATACTTGCTCAGGGCCTCGACGTCGAAGGGCTCGAGGAAACCCGTCACGGCGACCACATCCTCATCCTCGAAGTGCCCCCGTATTATCTCCAGCCACTCGCCGTAGGGTACGCAGTCCGCGTCTGTGGTGACTATGACATCGCCCTTGGCGATCCTCACGCCGTCGTTCCTGGCCCCGCCCACCCCTTTGCTAACCTGCTGGATCACCCTGTCCGCATACTTCTGGGCGATCTCGACCGTCCTGTCTCCGCTCTGCCCGTCGACAACTATAACCTCGAAGCTTTCTCTGGGGAAGGTCTGCTCGTCGAGAGCCTTCAGGCATCTCTCGATGTTCTTCTCCTCGTTGTACGTGGGGATAACGACGGATATCATGGGGCTCCACGCATTCTTGATGCAGCGTTCCTACCCGATAATAAAGCTTTATCCATGTTGAAATATTCCCATTCCCCGAACCTGCCGACGGGTACGATGTTGTTACTCTCCAGGTATTCGTGGATGATTCCCACGTTCTTCTCGTGATCGAGATCGTAGATAACGTAGGCGTACTTGAAGGCGGACGTATCGCACACCTCGATCTCGTCACCGTCCGTGATTATCTCGGTTTTCCTCAGGTCCTCGATGACCCGTTCTCGAATCCCCTCGGGGTCTACGCTGGTCTCCCTGTGGGTCACCTCGGCCAAGATGCTGCTCCTGCCTCGGGGGGTCGTATGCTCTGAGAAGTTCATGGGGAAGCTCATGCGGTTGAAGACGAACTCCTCCTCCGGGAAGTAGAGCCAGTGCTTGTCGGTGATGTCTGGCCTCTTGACGCCGATGTTCACGCACACCAGGGAGTTGTAGGCCAGTGAGCCGGCTGCTTTGCTCACATCCTCGGGGGGATCGTGCAGGATCCCAACCAGATCAGGCAAGGGTATCGAGGAGATGATCTTCTCCGAGGATGTCTCCCTGATCTTCCCCTCTTTCATGTACTTGACTCTGACCTCAGTCCCCGATGGCCTGACTTCAACCACTTCGGAGATGAGGGAGACATCCAGACCCCTGGACAACTGGTTCGCAAGGGCGCCTATGCCGCCGTGTTTGGGATACATGAACTCGGCGTTGGGCCCGTAGTCCTTCCTGAGGGTTCCCGCTGCTCCTTTCTTCATCTCCTCAACGCTAGGGGAGGGCACCCGCCCCCTTATCCAGTCGATGTTCATCTTGGAGAGGTCATATTTCCAGATCTTCCGGTTGTACGGGACCATGTAGTGCCTCGCGATGCCATCCCCGAAAGTGGTGTAGATCCATTCCTCGAAGTTCGTCGGCTCGGTGGTCTTCCGGTTCATCACACCGTCGATGCATTCCTGGATGATTTCTTCTGGGAGCGTGTTGAGGTTGGCCTCGAAGGGATACCTGACATACGCGCCCCCGAGGTAGATGTACGCTTCCCTAGTGTGTCTGAACAGGTTCCCCTTCAGCAAGCCTTCGTACAGCGTCCTGACGTAATCGTCTCTTGTGAACAGGATGTGGGGGGCGTAGTCAAACACATACCCGCCGATGTTGACGCTCTTGCACAACCCACCGACGTCTCGGTCCCTTTCGAGGATCAAGTGTTCGCCGTCCAAGTGGTATGCTGCGCTCAACCCGGCGAGCCCTGCCCCGAGTATGGGAATCATTTAAATTACATATACTCCGGAAAACGCTGCTTAATGAATCATTTGATATCCACCCGTTTTCATGAGCGGACGAACGACGCTGAAAACTCCTGAAAAAAACCTCTGCGCGCGTACGGGAAGAATAGCCACCCTGATGCGTCAGGGAACGAAGGAGGAAAATAACGGGAGGTAACTCCATTTGGGGGACTGGAATCCCACCGAGCCCGCTTTTTCTTCACAGTTCAACCAGTTCGATACTCGCTCGCAAGACATGTTTAAAATCAATAACTCGCCTTTGAACCCCTGATCCGTAGTTTGTTTTCCGAGAAATCTTCCGGTAGACCGATGTTATCATTCTTATTAGATGCCCCACCAATCTTCTGAAAACCAGGTGTCAGGATGCTCAAAGAGAAGGAGAAGGAAGCCCTCAACCGCATAATAAAGATTCTCCAAGAAAATGAGGAAGCCAAATACCTCCTTGGCATAAAGATCGAGAACCTCATCGCCCTCAGAGACATGTGAACCCACAGCCACTGCGAAACTAAATCAAGTTCGCAATACACACGAATCATCTCAAGCCAGAACAGACCCTACGCCGCAATCGCAACGGCTTCCTTTAAGCGACTGGCGCGCGCGACTCCAGTCAAAAACCTAAGCAAATCCAAGAAAAACATCCACCAAAACCACCCAGAACACACCAGAGGGGGGAGGGGGGGGTCATGCATCAGAGAGCGAAAACAACGCCCCACAGCGAAAGAAACCCGAAAACGCCCCCGATACGACCCCGTCCATACCAAAAGGGGCACCAATGCATACCAAAAGGAGCACCAATGCACACCCAAAAACCGCTATAAGCGGTAGCAATCATAACCCCCCGGAAACCCTTATGACCACCTACCGGTCATAACTCCCGAAAACCCCCATCCCAAGCCACACGGACAGCCCACCGAAGACCGCTATAAGCGACCACGTTTACAACCCCGAGACGTTCTCAGCCACCCCCGTCACAAACATGAGAACCAACTTAATATTCGAGATGTAAGTGTCCCAACCCTCCTTTTTTCCTAAACCCATAAACTAAAATCTTTCCTCCGGTAGAAGAGATCGAAAATTCGGACAGACCGAGGCCCCCGACATGTTGAACTCCTCAGAGATCAGGCAACTCATCGAAGATGGACGGCTCATCACCGACTACATCGACCTCGACAGGCAGCTCCAGCCCACCGGGTTTGACCTGTCCCTGAGCGAGGTCCTGGCATATGCAGACGGGGGAAGCGTGGACTTCTCAAACGTTGAGAGGGTGATCCCCAAGACCACACCGCTGAAGCCAGACGAGGACGGCTGGTACTCCCTCCGGCAGGGCTGCTACGTCATCGTCTACAACGAGGTGGTGAGGATCCCCCTAGACGTCGTCGCCCTGGCCCGGTCCCGCTCCACCATGCTCAGGAACGGCGCGGCCGTCGAGACCGCCGTCTGGGACCCCGGCTACCAGGGGAGGAGCAGCAGCCTCTTGGTGG
Organism: Candidatus Bathyarchaeota archaeon; assembly: GCA_030601645.1. Next base: position 5,466 of record JAUWBQ010000050.1, read on the forward strand.
TGCACAACCCTCACGGGATCAGGCTCAAGAGGGACGCCAGGGTCGCCCAGCTCGTCTTCTTCAGGATCGAGGAAGTGGGAAAGGGCTACGACGGCATCTTCCAGAGGGAGCGGATGAGGGAAGGGGAGTAGCCACCTCAGGCACTGCCTCAACGCCCAGCCGGGCACGCCCCCTTACGATCCCAGTCCCGGATGACGGGCACCCCGTTCGCCAATACTCTTCTACCCCGGATTGGTGTCGCAAATGGGTTTAAACCCACCTCGGATATGGCATCCATGTCGCAAAGTATTTAAACCGACCCCCGGCTGAACCTAGGCGTTGGTGAAACCATGAGCCTCTTCAGGTCCAGGCTGGCCAAGGAGTTCGACGGCCGCACGGCCAGGTTCCACACATCCGTGGCGGAGGACCTCCGCATCTTCGAGGACGACATCGACGGCACCCAAGCCCACGATATCATGCTCCACGAGCAGGGCATCATCCCGAGAGAAGCCCTCAAGAGAATCCTAGGGGCTCTGGAGGAGATCCGGGTCCAGTGGCGTGCCGGCGAGGTGGAGATCGGCGCGGAGTACGAGGACGTCCACGAGTACATCGAGACCAAGGTCGTGGAGAAGGTCGGCATTGAGATCGGGGGCATGATCCACACAGGCCGGAGCAGGAACGACCAGGTGGTGGTGGACATGCGCCTCAGGGTCAGGGAGGAGCTCCTCGCCATCAACTCCCAGATTCTAGAGCTCATCGGGGCCCTCCTGAAGCGAGCCAAGCAGAACGTCGAGACCCTGATGATGCTCTACACCCACGGCCAGCACGCCCAGGTCGGCACCTTCGCCCACTATCTGATCTCATACGCGGACGCCCTCATCCGGGACTCCCAGCGCCTCTCGGAGTGCTACTCCAGGGTCAACCTGAACCCCCTGGGGGCGGGGCCCGTCGGCGGCACGAGCATCGGCATCGACAGGCGGAGGACCACCGAGCTCCTGGGCTTCGACGGCCTAGTGGAGAACTCCATCGACGCCACCAGCGGCAGGGACTGGGCGGTGGAGACCGCCTCCACCTGCGCCATCCTCATGTCCAACCTGAGCAGGGCCGCCGCCGACCTTATCACGTGGTCCACGGAAGAGTTCGGATACGTCGAATTGGCGGACGAGTACGCCTCCAGCAGCAGCATCATGCCCCAGAAGAAGAACCCCTCCACCCTGGAGCTAGTCAGGGGCAAGTCGGCCGAGGTCTACGGCTGCCTCACGGAGCTCCTCGCCATGGTGAAGGGGGTGGGTAGCGGCTACTACCAGGACCTCCAGCAGACCAAGATCCCCCTCTGGCGCTGCCTCGACACCACCCGGACCAGCCTCAAGGTGATGACCGGCATCGTCTCCACCCTAAACGTGAACGAGGACAGGATGCGGGAGCGGCTGCGAGGGAGCCTCGTGGTCGCCGTGGAGCTGGCGGAGACTCTGGTGATGGAGGCCGGCCTGTCTTTCCGAGAGGCGTACAAGCTGGTGGCCTCCCTCGTCAGAGAAGTTATGGACGGGGGTAAGGGTCTCTCATACCTGACGACCGCCGACATAGACGCGAAGGCTCATGAGATGCTGGGGAAGGGTGTTAAGATCGGCGAGGGTCCCCTTGAGGAGGCGACAGATCCAGAGGCGTGCCTCATGAGGCGTGAGTCCGAGGGGGGCCCCCACCCAGCACAGGTCGAGAAAACGCTGGAGAAGAGGGTGGAAACCCTCAAGGTATATGAGGCCAAGCTTGCAGAGCGCAAAGGAAAGATATTTGACGCGATGCAAGGCCTCAAGGAGACGGTGGAAGAATACATCGCCGGTTAAACTCGTACTTTCCCTTTTCAAGGATCTCATCTCATGTGATTTCTACATCGACACCGCCCTTGCTGATTTCTAGCCACGGGATCCACGTTTATAACCCGCGATGGGGAGTCTCAACAGGAGGTTCCGAGCGTGAAAGAGGAAGCCGCTCATAAGGTGGAGAAGATGGTCGAACTGGTTTCCTATCAGGAGGGAGCCGTGGTCAGCAGGACCATACTGGACAAGAATGCTGGGACGGTGACGTTATTCGCCTTCGACGCGGGAGAGGGCCTGAGCGAGCACACTGCGCCCTACGATGCCATGGTCGCCATCCTAGACGGGGAGGCCGAGGTCAAGATCGCCGGCGAGACCTTTCTCCTGAGGGAGGGGGACACCATCATCATGCCCGCCGATGTCCCCCACGCCCTGAAGGCCGTGGAGCGATTCAAGATGCTCCTGGTCATGATCAAGGCCTAGCTATGGGCCCCTAGACGTTTATAGATCCGTACATTATTGTCACGTGAAGCCCCAATGAGGAAGGCTTGGATAATCGTCCTCTCGGCTGCCATCGTCGGAGGAGTCTTTGCGTTCGAATACTGGACATCAATCCAGTTCCCCTTGGTCGACTACACCTCCGGCGACCTCCCGGTTCTCCCGGTGGGGATAGTGCGCGAGTACGACTATGTGATAGAGGGGGAGATGGCCGGGACGTATCGGTTCTGGGTCGAGGCCGTGGGTCCCTACGCAGTCGGGGCCGGGGGCTCTCTCCCCATGAGGGTCGCCTACTTCGCCCGTTCTCTGACCTCACTGGAGCACGAAGGGGTGGCCGCGGAGATCGAGATGATCTACGTCTTCGGGACCGACCTGACGCCCTTCGAATACCGTCTCAACGCCAGCCTAGGGGATGAATCGGAGCGTATCACGTGCATCTTCGACGGTTGGAACGTGGAAGGCAAGATCGAAGCCGGAGAGAGCACGTTGGAGCAGTCTCTGGAGCTGCCGGAGGACACAGCGCTCTTCGACACGTTCATGCCCGGGCACTGGGATCTCTTCTTCAAACAGTTCACGCTCGAGCCCGGGAAACGAGTCACGATAGACGCCTTCATCCCACAGCTCCTCAGCCACCTCTCCATAAGGCTTGCATCCGACAAGAAGGCGAAGATCGTCTCCATCGGGGGAGTAGACTACGAGTGCCTAGTGGTCAGTGTCGTCGAGTTGAACCTCGTCCTGTACCTGCATGAGGAGGATCTCATCCGGCTTGAGGAGCCGGACCGGGGGATCGTCATCTCCCTGAGGGAGACGCCCCCATGAGGAGGGCGAGGGCGGCCTGATAGAAGAGGGGGCTGTAGCCACCGGTGTTGGTCGCGAAGGCCACCCCCAGCTTCAAGTTGGGGATGAAGGCGAGGCAGGCGCCAGAGACTCCCGTGGAGCCCGTGTGGATGACCAGGCGCGACCCCAGGAAATCCTTGCTTATGCCCCAGCCATAACCGTAGCCGTTTCGGCCGAACGCATCCACGCCCCGGAGGGTGTGGAAACCGGGCATCTCCTCCAGGAGATCTGAGTCGACGATCTGATCTCCCCCGTGGGAACCGCCGTCCATGTTCATGAAGAGGTAGTTCGCGAGCTCGGTGACGGGGCTGAGGAGGCCTCCGGGGGCGGATATGAGCCTGTGGAAGGGGTGAACTGAAGGAGTCATGGAGCCGTCTTTCTCCTTCCAGTAGGGGGTCGTGGCGTCCTGATCCCCCTCGAACCTCGCCCTCTTGAAGGTGCTCCGAACCATCCCGAGGGGTTTCAGGATTCTATCCTCGAATCCTTGGGAAAATCCGACATAGGAATCAATTCGGTCTACAGGGTAATCAACGGTGTTGCTTGGGGCTAGAGGATTTCATCGCTCATGGCCAGGGCCAGGGCGCCGTAGAGAACGGCGTCTTCGCCGAGGGGGGTGATCATGATCTCTGGGCGCCTGTTGATGAGGTGCCTGTCGATGTTCTCCAGTATAGGTTTCAGGATCAGGTCTGGGTTTTCTAGCGCAATGGACCCACCCACGGTGATCAGCTGGGGGTCGAAGACGTTCACGATGTCGGCGAACCCGATGGCGTTCACAGCACCGATCTTGCGTACTATCGTGAGGGCCGTGGAATCCAGTCTCCAGGCGGCCTCAAAGAGGATCTCCGCAGTGATGCCCCCAGGGTCCCCTCCCGCCAGCTCTTGCAGCAGGCTACCCTTCGCCTTGATTTCGCTCAGGAGCAGCCTGGCATATTTGGGAATGTTCCTCCCCGACGAGTAGGCCTCCCAGTGGCCCCTGCACCCGCATCCGCAGACGAGGGGCGAGTCGGGGTCTATGGTGAGGTGCCCCACCTCCACGGCGTTGCCATCCTTCCCGATCAGGACGTGCCCGTCCACGATGGCGCCGCCCCCCAG
>JAUWBQ010000127.1 GCA_030601645.1 Candidatus Bathyarchaeota archaeon
GCAGCCTTGAAGGTCAAGCCGAAGATCGGCGTGGTCTCCTGCAGCGGGGAGTGCTGCAGCCTGGGGACGGTGAGCAGGGTCGCCACGAGGATGGTCCTCGAGGACCTGGCGTTCGGGGAGACGGTGACCATCTGCCTCCCCCTGTTCCTCGCCGGGGACTCCGGGGAGAGGATGTTCGCAGAGAAATTCCCGACCGTCGCCGTCGACGGCTGCCACAAGCTCTGTGCCAAGAAGGCGATAGAGAAGTACAGCGGGGAGACGGCGGCCTCGGTGGACGTCGAGAAGCTCCTGGACTCCTGGGGAGAGAAGCCCCCCGCCTCGAGAAGGGAGCTCAACATCAACGATCAAGCCCAGTCGTACAGGGTGGCCCGAGAGATCGCTCGAGAGATCGAGGCGGTCAAGGAGGCCCTGGATGGCTGAGTACTCTACGAAAGCCGTATGGGTCGGTGGCCACAGGGGGGAGCTCCGCTGCAGCAATGGGGCCATTCTCCCCTTCTCGGCTCCGGTGGACCTCCACGGGGAGGCGGACGTCCTCACCCCCGAGGACGCCTTCGTCGGGTCCTTGAACTCGTGCTTCATGCTGATGTTCATCTGGGCTGTCGAGCGGCTGAAGATCGAGCTTGTCTCATACGATTGTGAGGCGGTCGGCCAGGTCCGGGAGTTTCTGGACAAGACCTCGACTTTCAGTAAAGTCATATTGCGTCCGAGGATCGAGGTCAGAGGATGCAGCGAGAGGGACATCCAGAGGGCTCTCAGGCTCGCTGAAAAGTACAGCCTCGTATGGCAGTCCATCAAGGCCGAGGTTGAATTATCTCCAGAGATCACCATACAAGGGTAGCGAAGCTAGTCTACGATCTCGTTCCGCTCGCACGCGAAGCACTTAAGGGGGCAATCAATCAATCTTTTCGTAAGCTTGTGCGAGGGAAGGCCATGACTGGAATGATAGTCGCTTTCGAGGGGCTCCCGGGGTGCGGCAAGTCCTCGGTCGCCCGAAAGGTGGCAAAGGAGATTCAGGACTGTGTGATCATGCCTGAGGTGAGCGAGCTGGCGGCCTCGAGGGGCTTCGAGGTGGCGGACAGGGCCTCCATCGGGACGGAGACCTGGTTCCTCACCCAGTACTACACCAGGGGCACCGAGGCCAAGAGGCTGCGGGAAGAGGGGAAGCTGGTCATCATGGACAGGAACTACGCGAGCAGCCTGGCCTTCGGATTCGCGAACTTCGTGGCCAGCAACAACCCCAGCTTCTTCATGCACTTCCCCAGCTACATAGTGAACAAGGCCGTCGGCACCCTGGTGAAGCCTGACGCCTATTTCTTCTTCAAGATCCCCGTCTCCGAGTCGGTGAGGCGGATGGACTCCAGGGAGGAGATGAGGGAGGAGCTGAGGACGGGCAGCGTCCAGGTTCTCCGGGACTGCGAGAGGTTCTACAAGGCGTTCTTCTCGATACTGGAACCCGAGGTACAGCTCCACGAGGTGAACGCCACGCGGTCCAAGGAAGCCGTGCTCGAGGAGGTCCTGGGAATCCTCAGAGAGCTAAAAGCAAAGAAGTAACAACTTGTACAGTTTCCAATGTAAAAGGCGGATACTATCAACCTTTTAGCATTCTCCCTCGGCTTACTTTGTCCATGTAACCTGCTTATACAATCAATTCGTTGTTCTCTCAGGGGCAGTCGGGTGACATTATTCTGGGATGTCGAATTTATTGGCCGTCGGAGGGAGATCTACTTAGGTAGGATACTGTCTTCCCATAACTCTTCTTGAAGTAGATTTATAAGAAACTCACAGTGAGACCCACAAAGACAGACTGAGAAATACTCACGGCAATTCTATGGGCATTTTCGCTGGCTCTGTCTGAAGTATAATGGAGGATTGAGAGATGAAGATAACGGTTGTGAAGGGCTTCACAGCCGAGGAGGTGTTCGACGGAGAGGTCCCTGATCACTTCCCCGAGACGTTCAAGAGCCCGTGCCCGATGCACCCCGAGGGGCAGGAGTTCGTCATGGAGAACCTGAACTGCCCCGAAGGGTTCTGCAGCTGGGCCTACGCCGACATCCAGAAGGACCTGGCGGACATGTGGCTAGGCGGCCCGACCTGGAAGGGGCGGAACCCGAACTACCTCAGCTGCACGGACGGCATGAGGCCCGTGGTCTTCAAGGCGGAGCTGCTGGAGGAGTGAAGATAACGAAAGTAAAGATCACCGTCATCAAGGCTTTCTCGAACGATGACGTCTTCGGAGGCGATTTGCCTCCCAACTGGAAGGTTGCAGTGAGCGTGTGCGAGGACCACCAGCCCGGCCAGGCGTTCTTCTTTGACGGGATCAACTACCCCAATGGGCTCTGCCCCTGGGCCTTCGCGGACATCTTCAGGGACATATTGCACCTGTGGAAGGGCGGCGACTTCCCGTGGGTGGGGAAGCCGGGGGTCATGTACTCTTCATGCACCGACGGGAAGAAGCCCGTGGTCTTCAAGCTGGAGAGGATCGAAGACTAGCGAGGTATCTAAAGATGTCAAAGATTAAGATAACGGTGGTCAAGGGTCTGACAAGGGGGGAGATCTTCGGGGACGACATCCCGGAACACCTGCCTGACACGGATCCGGACAGGAGGTGCCGCTACCACATAACGGGTCAGGAGTACATCTCCATCGACCACGGCTACCCCGAGCCGATCAACAACGACCGGAGGTTCTGCCACTGGGCCTTCCCCGACATCCAGAAACAACTAGTCTTCTTCGACTTCGGAAACAAATACTACAAGATCGGGGAACCCCATTACGCCGCATGCACCGACGGCACAGCGACAGTCATCTTCAAGCTTGAGAGGACAGAGTAGGCGCATGCCATGACGAAGCTCAAAGTAACAGTTGTGAAGTGCTTCACGCAGGAAGAGATCTTCGGAGACGAAGTCCCAGACCATCTCGATGGTAGGGTCTCCTCTTGCCAGAAGCACCACCCCGGTCAGCAGTTCATCATGGAGAGCTTGGTCTGCCCCGAGGGGCTGTGCACCTGGGCCTACGCAGACATGCGCAGGGAGATAAACCACCTGCTGAGAGGCGGCGACTTCGGCTGGATCGGCAAGAAGGGAGTGGCCTACTCTTCGTGTACCGATGGCTTGAGGAACGTGGTCTTCAAGATAGAGCGAATAGAGTAGATCCCACGTATGCCTGACGCATGAGAGCTAGATATCCTAGGTGAACGGCAGGAAACCAGGTTCACGTCAGCTAGTTTTTTATTATTTTCAGCATAAAGGATGATCAGATTGTCACTCAAGCAAAGGATAGAGATGGAGACCTTCTCGGGTAGCCACTACGAGATCGGGGTCCAACAAGGGGAGGCCGTCCACGGCTTGATAAGCCAGTTGATGCAGGTGCTGCCGAACCTGGATGCCTTCAGACGCATGAAGCCCATGCTGCTACCGACCTACCTCTTCCTCTCGTTCGCCAAGCGCCGGGCCGCGGATCTACTGGAGGAGGACATCTTCCAGATCTACCCGAACCAAGCGGAACGCTTGAGGGGGATATCGGAAGGCTGCGGGATGGACCTCCCGATGCTCATGCTCCTGCAGTCGATGGAGATGCTGATCGGGAAGATCACGGAGGCCCATTACCGCCTAGATGCTTGCACGAGCATCGGATTCGAGCCCGAGAGGACGGCGACGGGGGAGCCGATCGTCGCCAAGAACTTCGACTATCTGAACGAGCTGGCGCCCTTCCATCTATCGTGTAGGACGAGGCCATCAGGCCGCTTCGGAACCATGGGCTGCACGATGGCCCCGCTGCCCGGCATGCTCGACGGGATGAACGAGCACGGCCTGACGGCGACCTACAACCTCGGCTACACCACGGACGAGCCGGAGGTCCACGCGCCCCTCTCCATGGCCCTCCAGGAGATGCTGGAGACCTGCAGGACCACCGGAGAGGCTGTAGCGTTCATAACCAAGGCGAAGCAGGGGGGACACGACGCCCTGCTCACGATCGCAGACGCCGAAGGAGACATCAGAGCCGTGGAGCTCACGCCGAAGCGCTCATCGACGCGGGGACCTTCCGGAGGACTCATCGTCAACACGAACCACTACCACACGGAGGAGCTGCGGCGGCACGAGATCCCGCGAAGCGCGATCTGGGACGGAGACGTCCACGAGTTGCTGGTTGGCCGGAGGATCTTCGAGTCCACCGAGCGCAGGCTGATGCGGGCGGAGGAGCTCCTGGAGGACATTGGGAGGATAGACGAGGAGGGGGTCAAGGGGATCCTGAGGGACCACGGCGTGGACGATGAGCCGTCGGACACCACCATATGCAAGCACGGGGAGATCAGCAGCTCCCTCCGCTCGATGATCTTCTACCCGAGGCAGAAGAAGATGAAGCTGCTGTACGGATACCCGTGTCAGAACGAGTACCAAGAATTCTCTTTCCATTCATAGTGCCGATAGATCACAACCCGGGCTGAACGGTTACCCGCCCAGGCAATATGACGGGTCTTCCCCTCGCCTTGATTTGTCGAAGTTGGAGTCCAACTTTTTAACTGCCATGCACTATTAGAGGCGTGTAAACCATGAAGTTCTATCTGAGCGGCCTCGGAAACCAGTACCCCAACCTGGAGCTGATCAAGTCAGCGATCATCGAGGCGGACGGCCTCGGCTTCGACGGGGCCCTCATGCCCGACCACTACATGTGGGGGGAGATGAGGGGAGGGCACAGGATGCCCAACGCCTACTCGACCCTGGAGACCTGGGTCACCCTGACCTACCTGGCCGGGAAGACCGAGGAGATCAGCCTCGGGACCCTGGTGACCCCCCTGCCCTTCAGGCACCCCGGGATGCTTGCGAAGATGCTCTCGACCCTCGACGTCCTCTCCGGGGGGAGGGTGGTGCTGGGAGTGGGGGCCGGCTGGTCCCAGGTGGAGTTCGAGGGCTACAGCGAGTGGGGAGGGCCGAAGTACAGGGTGGACAAGGCCGTCGAGGCACTGAAGCTGATGATAAGGTTGTGGACCGAGGACGAGGTGACCTTCAAGGGGAGGTTCTACGAGGCTAAGGGAGCCGTCCTAGATCCGAAGCCCGTCCAGAAGCCTTATCCGCGGCTCCTCTTCGGCAGCACCGGGGACAGGATGCTGAAGCTGACGGGCAGGTACGCCGACATCTGTTTCATCCCGCCTTGGGCCAGTCATCAGCGTGAAGAGATCAGGTCGAAGGTGTTGGAGGCGGCCGCCGGAGCTAACAGGGCAGGAGAGATTGCTTTCATGGTGGGGGATATGGGCGCCCGGGGCCCCTACGACTCTGAGGAGTACGCCAAGAAGATCGACGCTGCGGTGGAATCGGGTGCCAGCTACCACAACACGGCATTCCCCCGGGAGTCGCTGATCGAGTCGATGAGGCGATTCGCCGAGGACGTGATGCCATCCTACAAGTGACTGATATCAAACACTAATTTTCTTCAATCATGTTTTCGAGGGTGTAGATTATTATCGCGTGGGAAGCCGGGTCACGGCGT
>JAUWBQ010000029.1 GCA_030601645.1 Candidatus Bathyarchaeota archaeon
GACTCCCTCATCGCCGAGAGGGGCCTCCCGGCGTCGACGCCCACCCACCTGAGGAACTCCACGGCCCCGACGCTGACCCCCAGCCTGACCCTCCCCCCTGAGAACTCGTCCAGGGTGGCGGCGTGCATGGCCAGCTCGGCGGGGTTCACGGTGTAAGGAGTGACTATGCCGGTGCCGAGATCGATCCGATCGGTGCTGGCAGCAACCGCCGTGAGGAAGACCCACACATCCCTCTTGAAGAGATCTTGGCAGTACCAGACGCACTCCAACCCGTGTTTCTCCGCCAGGACCGCATACCTAACGGCGTCTACCGTGGGCCCATGCTCGCTGTTCAATGATATGCTGAAATTTATGGGCGTCAACTCATAATACCAACCCGGGAGGCTGATAAAGACTTCCCAGGCAATGAATGAAAAAAAAGGTTCAGCATTTCGATTAATCTGAGCTTCTCCCAATCAAGGCGTACGATAGCGTAGCGTTCGCCATAAGAACTAAAGTCACTGTTAGAACCGAGAACTGAGGACTAACGGAGTCGTAGATCATCCCCCCGACGTTCTCTGACTCCGAGTACAAACAACGATGTAAACGGGGGCCTCACCCGAAGACGGGGATCTCAAAACGAGAAGAGGTGGCTGCCCCAACCCTCCTCAAGACGCAGCTCACGAGCCGGGCTTGAACCACTGGTCGAGGGTCGTCCGCTCCCTCCCCCTGGAGAAGCCCCTGCCGATCCTCTCGACGGCCTTCAGCACCCGCCCCCTGTCGAAGTCTCGCTCACTGCACAGGAACTCCACGATGCCCTCGCGGTCGGGAGGCCGCCACTCCAGCGTGTAGTCGTCTGTGGTCCTCGGGCTCAGGAACAGGGCCCGTATCTCCTCCACCGGGTGGGGGAATTCCGCGTTCTTGATGTGGGGAACCGCATCCTCGAGGCTGCCGTGCTTCCTGATCAGCTTGAGAGCCGTCTTGGGCCCTATCCCCTTTATCCCACCGGGGTTGTAATCGGTTCCCGCCAAGATGCCCACGTCGACGAGCTGCTCATGGGTGAGCTCGAGCTCCCTCAGGAACTTCCCCAGCTCTATCATCTCGGGCTCGATCCTGATGTAGACGTTCTTCCTGGGCAGCTTCCTGCGGCCGGTTATGGAGAGGTTACGAAGGAGGATCGGCGCCCCGAAGAGCAGGGAGTCAAAGTCCTGGCTTGCCGAACCCCAGACATCCCCCTTCCGGGCCATATGTGAGGACTGGGCCTCCCCCTCCCCCGGGGCCTGGACCCATGGGATCCCCATCAGGGTCAGCAGCCTCTTGGCGTCCGCTATGATGTCCGTGTTCACCGTCGCCGCCCGTTGGGCGTATCTCCTGGCCTCCTCTGGTCTCCCCTCTCTCACCGCTTCCTCGTACCTTGCCTTCGCCTCGCGCCTGACCTGCGTCCTCTCCCGGACTACCTTGGCCTTGAACCTGTGGGGCACGCCGTCGAAGACGTAGGCGACCCTCAGGCCCGCCTCCATGAGGTTCGAGTTCCTGTAGATGAGGCCGCTCAGGTGGCTTGTCACCCTGCCCTCCCGGTCCTTGAGGGGCTCCCCCTGCCTGCTGCGGATTATAGCGAGAAACTGGTAGAGTATGTTGTGGCCGTCCATGGCTATCTTGCGCCCGGCGAGGTCGTCGATGGCGACCTTCTTCGCCTCGACAAGCCTCCCGAGCTTGACCCCCAAGGCTCAACCCCTGACCAGTTCGATCCTGCGCTTTTCCTTGGACATGCTGTAGACCCTGACGATGCCCTGGAGCTCCAGTGTCATGAGGGTCCTGTCGAAGAACCTGCTGTCGATGTCGCCGTGGAGCTTCTTCACCCGTTTGTAGAGGTTCTTGGCCTCGAGGGCGCCGTTCCTCCCCAGGGTCTCCACGATGGTCGAGGTCATGAGCGTGTCGTTCAACCTTATCACCTACGCTATGGCCATGGGGGGCTTCTCCTTCTCCCTGAAGCGCTTGTCGGTCTCTAGGTACCACTTCTCCATTTCGGGAGTTATCGAAGGCACAGTCTCAGCCAATGCGTCCTCGAAGTCCGCTTTGGTCACCTTCCCCACCTCCGTGTCCCTCCTGAGCGCGTTCATTGCCGCCTCCCTACTAATCGACTCGATGTCCGCCCCCGAATACCCGTTCATCTTCCTCGCGAGCTCCTTTATGTCGACGTCCTCGTCTAGGGGCATTTCCTCCGTCATGATCTCCAGGATCTTTAGACGAGCTGCCTCGTCAGGCGGGGGCACGTAGACGCGCCTGTCGAACCTGCCAGGCCTCAGGACCGCCCTGTCGATCATGTCCGGCCTGTTGGTGGCCGCGATAACCAGCACGTTCTGGAGAGTGAGAAGGCCGTCAATCTCGGTGAGGAGCTGGCTGATCACTCGCTCAGTGACCCTGGAATCACCTCCCATCCCCCTGCTGGGGACGAGGGAGTCGAACTCGTCGAAGAAGATGATGGAAGGGGCGGCCATACGGGCCTTCCTGAATATCTCCCGTATCGCCTTCTCGGACTCCCCCACCCACTTGCTGAAGACCTCGGGGCCTCTGATGGAGATGAAGTTTGCCTGGGACTCCGTCGCCACGGCCCTGGCCAGCAGTGTCTTCCCGCATCCCGGGGGTCCGTGGAGCAGTATCCCCTTGGGCGGGGTGATGCCCAAACGCTTGAACATCTCCGGTTTCTTCAACGGCCACTCCACCGCCTCGATGAGTTTCTGCTTGACCTCATCCAACCCGCCCACCATGTCCCAGGGGACGTTAGGCGCCTCAATGTAGACCTCCCTCATCGCCGTCGGCGTCAACTCCCTGAAGGCCCCAAGGATGTCGGATCTGTTCACCTCCATCTTGTCCAGCACCTCGTGGGGTATCCTCTTCTCCTCCAGGTCTATCTGGGGGAGATACCTCCTGAGGGCCTTCATGGCGGCCTCCCGACTCAGAGCCTCGAGGTCTGCACCCGTGTAGCCGTGGGTGATATCCGCGATCTGACTCAGATCGGTGTCGTCGGAGAGGGGCATCCCCCGAGTGTGGATCTGGATGATCTCGAAGCGGCTATCCCTATCCGGGATGCCTATCTCGACCTCCCGGTCGAACCTCCCCGGCCTCCTGAGGGCGGGGTCCAAGGCGTCGGGCCGGTTTGTAGCCCCGATGACTATGACGTGACCCCTGCCCTTGATGCCGTCCATCGACGCCAAGAGCTGGGCCACGACCCTCCGCTCCACCTCCCCCGTGACCTCCTCCCGCTTCGGGGCGATGGCATCTATCTCGTCTATGAACAGGATGCTTGGGGCGTTCTTCTCTGCGTCCTCGAACATCGTCCTCATCCGGGCCTCGGACTCGCCGTAGAACTTGCTCATGATCTCGGGGCCGTTGATGGCGTAGAAATTTGCTTCGGACTCGTTGGCCACAGCCCTGGCAAGGAGAGTCTTCCCGCATCCAGGCGGGCCGTGGAGGAGGACTCCCTTCGGGGGGTCGATGCCCAACCGCTGGAAGATCTCCGGGTGCTTAAGGGGGAGCTCCACCATCTCCCTTATGCGCGTGATCTCCTCGTCGAGGCCCCCTATGTCCTCGTAGGTGGTCCTGCTGGGTATCTCAAACTCGGGGACCGGCTCGCCCAGGATCGTGATCTCCGTAGTCGGCGAGATCTTGACTATCCCGTTGGGCCGCGTGTTCACCACCAAGAATGGAACAGAGTGGCCCAGCATCATTATGAGGAGTGTGTCCCCCCTGGTCGCGGGCCTGTCGATCAGCCGGTCTTTTACGAACCTTATGAAGTCGTTGTCCACGCTGATTCGGATGTCCACGGGGGCGAGCTTGATGGATGTCGCATACTCCGCCTCCGCCTTCTCTACGCTTACGAGCTCGTTTATGGAAACGCCGCTATTCTTCCTTATGAACCCGTCAATCCTCAGGAGGCCGAGCCCCTGATCCTCGGGGTAGGCCGGCCAAGCCTTCGCCGCGGTCACCTTCTTCCCAGTTATCTGCACAACGTCTCCCACGGTGACACCGAGGGATTTCATGGTCTCGGAGTCGATCCGGGCTATGCTCCTGCCCACATCCCTCTGCTGCTTCGCTTCGGCTATCTTGAGTTGTACGGCGCACAATGGGGATACACCACCTATTATGATCTCAAATGGAAGGGGAATTTACCGTTTATAAACATTGGTCTGGAGTCACAACACCATTACGAGTACAATGTTATATTACGCCGCACTCTCGAGCCAGATTTCTCGCACTTTCATGTGTCAACACGGTCTTGTTCAGAATGGTATACCTATCGGGGCGAATAGCCCGTGCCTTCACCAGCGCTTCGACGACGGTCTCGGGTCCTATTCCAAGCTCCGCAGCCGTCGTGGGAGCCCCGATGACGCTCAGGCTCTCCCTCAGGACCCCCCAATCGATGCCGTGGAGCTTCGCCATCATGATCGCACCCACCCCGCACTGCTCCCCGTGGAGGGCCGCACCAGGGGCGATCACGTCAAGAGTGTGGCTGAAGAGGTGCCCGGATCCGCTGCACGGCCTGCTGCTCCCGGCGATGCTCATCGCGACGCCACAGCTCACCAGGGCCTCGAGGAGCGTCCTGTAGCCCTCCTCGGTGCGTTCGCCGATGAGACGGGCATTCCTCATGACCAGGTTCGAGCTCATCAACGCGAGGCTTCCGGCGTATTCCCCGTAGTAGTCTCCGTTCTCCTCGTGGGCGAGACGCCAGTCGCGGACCGAGACGGCCTTAGACACGACATCCCCGCAGCCGCTCGCCGTGAACCTGTAGGGCGACTCGGAGACTATACGGGAGTCCGCTAACACGGCTATTGGGGCGACGGCCTTCAACGAGTAAGGCCTCCCGTGACCCTTCACTGATGCGAGGCTGCTGGCTATGCCATCGTGGGCGGCATTCGTCGGAACGCTTACGAAGAAAGCCCCGCTCTTCTCGGCGCTGAGCTTCGCGACGTCGATGGTCCTCCCTCCCCCGACGCCGACGATAGAATCGGCGTTTTTTGCTTCGGCTTGCTTCTTAATCCTCTCGACGGTGTCAAGGTCAGCCTTGCTGCAGAAGGCTACTCCCGGCTCATAACCGTATTCTTTGAGGATGTCTCTTGCCCTCCTCCCGGCGATCTCGTAGGTTTTTCTCCCGGTCACCACGAGGGGTCGTTGCAGCCCCAACTCCTGGAATACATCGCCCAGGGACCCTATCACACCTCTCCCCACGAGCACGATGCGCGGCAGATCTATGCGGTGGACCTCTTTCAACACTGCACCAGCGTCCTATGCAACTGGACTACAAAGCAATAAGGTTTTTTCACATTTATTTGATCACCTGTAGAGCGTATACTTAAACAATCCTGATATTTGCACGGTAAGAAAGGTTTTTAAAGAAGACATTTTTATGTTACTTGGTCTTCCTTTCTAGGATTACTGACATTTAAGCTCAAAATGAGGATCTTAAGATGGAGAATAGCATAGGAGAGCTCAAGGGAACCACAACCGTAGGCGTCGTGTGTAGCGACGGGGTCATCCTGGGCACGGACACGAGGGCCACTATTGGGAACTACGTCGCCAGCAAGAGGGCGAAAAAAGTATATCAGATCACCGACAGCCTGGCGATGACCATCGCAGGGGGCGTGGCGGTCGCCCAGCGCGTAGTAGATATCCTCAAGATAAACGCCCGGCTCTTCGAATTCGAGAAGGGGCGGCCGATGCCCGTCGCATCTGCAGCAAGGCTCGTATCAAACATCCTGTTCTCGAATCGTTCAGTGGGGAGGCCCCTACCTCTTCAGGCCCTCATCGGGGGCTACGACGAGACGGGACCCCATGTGTTCAACCTAGATCCCTTCGGAAGCCTGATTGAGGAGAAGGTGGTCTCGACCGGATCCGGTTCGCCCTTCGCCTATGGCGTCCTCGAGGATCGATATAATGAAGATAGATCGGTCGACGAGCTGCTGCCTGTGGTCGTCAGCGCTGTTGACTCCGCGATGAAGAGGGACACAGCCAGCGGCGACAGCTTCGACATCGCCGTTATAAGCAAGGAGGGTTTCAGGGAGCTCACCCATGAGGAGAAGCAGGCTCTCCTAAAGTAACGAGATAGATACCGATGGACACCAGCCAGAGCCTATCGTACGCAGAGATAAGGAACACGATACTCCAGAAAATTCCACCTGAAATAGGGATAACTAGGATCGAGTTCGAAGGACCCCGCCTCGCCATCTACGCCCAGCACCCCGAGATACTGGTGGAGAAGAGCCACATAGTGGCCGAGATAGCAGGCCAGATCAAGAAGCGTATCGTGATACGCTCGGATCCTTCCGTAAGGACCTCCGAACTGGAGGCTGAAAGGATCATAAAGGAGATCCTTGAAGGAGAAGCAGGCCTGGTGCAGAGCTACTTCGACCCGACGTTGGGGGAGGTGGTCTTGGAGGTCGAGAAGCCCGGGATCGCCATCGGCAAGGGAGGGTCCAACCTACTCGAGATAGTGAGAAAGACCCGGTGGAACCCCAACGTCGTGAGGTCCCCTCCGATACCGAGCCTGACGATTAAGCAGATCAGGAGCTTCCTGTACTCTAAGAGCAAGGAGAGGGAGCGTTTCCTCAGGGAGACGGGGGAGTCCATCTTCAGGCCCCAGTACGATCGGTCGGGCGATGTGCGGGTCACGTTCCTGGGGAGCAGCAGGCAGGTGGGCCGCTCCGCGATCCTCATCCGTAGCCGGGAGAGCTGCGTCCTCTTGGACTGCGGCATCAACCCGGGCACGAACAGGGCGATAGACGCCTTCCCAAGGCTGGACATCGAGGAGTTCGACATGAGCCGCCTGGACGCGGTGGTTATCTCCCACGCCCACTTGGACCACTGCGGATTCGTCCCCTACCTCTACAAGTACGGATATGACGGCCCGGTCTACACTTCGGAGCCCACTGCAAGCCTTATGACCCTCCTCCAGGGGGACTACCTGGATGTCATGAACAAGGAGGGCAGATACCCACCGTACAGCGCCGAGGACATCCGGGAGGTGATAATCCACACCATCTCCCTGGCCTGGGGGGAGGTCACAGACGTGTCGCCCGACATCCGCCTCACGCTGCACAACGCGGGCCACATACTGGGCTCGTCCATCATCCACCTCCACATTGGAAAGGGGCTGCACAACGTTGTCTACACGGGGGACTTCAAGTACGGGTACACCACGCTGCTATCACCCGCGGTCTCCCAGTTCCCCAGGGTGGAGACCCTGATTATGGAGAGCACCTACGGGGGGCCCAACAACATCACACCGCCGCGGATGGAGACGGACGCCGAGTTCGTGGAGTTCACCAACCACATCCTGAAAGGGGGGAAGATGATCATCCCGGTGCCCGCCGTCGGCAGGGCCCAGGAGATCCTCATGGTCATCAACAAGTACATGGAGGAGGGATCCCTCACAGAGGTCCCTGTCTACATAGAGGGAATGATATCCGAGGCCACGGGGATCCACACCGCGTACCCCGACTACCTGTCGGCGGAGCTGAGTGATCAGATACTCAGGGAGGGGGTGAACCCCTTCGAGTCCGACTACTTCACCGTGGTGAAGCAGCATGACCTCCGGGACGAGATAGCCGAGGGGGGGCCGTGCATCATCATGGCGACGGCGGGGATGATGGAGGGGGGTCCTGTGATGGAATACTTCAAGCGCCTCGCCCCTCTAGAGGAGAACGGCCTCGTGTTCGTCAGCTATCAGGTGGCCGGGACACAGGGCCATAGGATTCAAGGGGGGATGCGGTCCATCCAGACCTTCAACCGGAACGGGAAGATGGAGGTCACGAACATTAGGCTCACCACCCACACCATCGAAGGGTTCTCGGGCCACTCCGATCGGAATCAACTGTTGAACTACGTGAGGAAGATGAGGCCGACCCCCCGGAGGGTGTTCCTAGTCCACGGCGAGGAGTCTAAGTGCCAGAACATGGCCAGGACCATCTCTCGATTCCGGGGGGTTAGAGCCCACTCTCCCGACCTGCTAGAAACATTCCGTCTTGCCTGAGGCATTTAGAAAAAGGCTAGGCGCGCCAGATCTTCACGGTCTTCGGCGTGAGGATGACCCTCTCCTCTCCGAGGCGGGCTATGTCGCCGGCTATCAAGGCGGCGTACTCGTTGAGTTCGTTGATGGCCCTCTTCACGTCCTCGATGTTGTGCTTCGCCAGGGGGGAGACGTTGGTGATGACGATGTTCCCTGCCTTCACTTCAGACTTAATAATGTCCACGTCTTCATACGCCTTGAGGGGAATGGCCTTGATGTACGTCTCGCGGGGGGACACGACTGCGTCCTCGTTCCGGCCGATAAGTTTGTCTATCACACCTCTCACTGGGAACCCATCCTTGAATAACCCTCGGACATCTAACCAGGGGTTACCTACTGTGTTAGTGACACCTTCTGCCTAAAAGCTTTATTAATGAGCGTGTTCTAATGGCGACCGATTCAAGACAGAAACTGTTCAAGAGGCGTGTGCTGCGTCGGAAAGACGCGAACAGCCTGAAAGAGGAGGCTTCGGCGTTTCTAGAGACCGAAAAGTATCGGACTGTGGGCCAGGCCGAGATAGAGGGCGGTTCAAAGGTCTATCTCTTCGACGGTGAGGCGCTCCTCGCCCGGAAGGACGGCGTCCTCTTCCCCACCTTGACGAACCCCAATCTGGAGGATTTACCCTCGGTGACAGTGGACATGGGGGCGATACCCTACGTCTGCAATGGGGCCGACGTGATGGCACCGGGCATCGTCGAGGTCAAGGACACGTTCGTGAGTGATGACCTGCTCGTCATCAGGGACGTTCAACACGGTAAGGCTCTGGCGGTGGGCATGGCGCTGGTCTCCTCGGAGGGCATGAAGGAGATGAGGAAAGGAAAGGCGATCATTAACCTCCATCACGTCGGGGACAAACTCTGGAACGCGATTGCATGAGTCACCGAAGCGCCTTTTTCAGAGAATCTAGACGAGAAATCTGAGTGCCAGGATCACAGCGAAGGAGACGAAGACGAGGGCGAGGGCCAACATTGATGCGGTGAAGAGCTTCCACCAGAAGCCGAAGCGTTCGCACCCCCTTTTATAGTTTTCAACGTATTCACGAAATATTCTGACGATTTTCTCGATCCCCGCGCTCATATAGAGCCGCCCCTCATCTGTTAGTTGTTTCTACGCTTACTCCGCATAAAGTTTATCTTGTGCAGGGCATTTTTTCTGGAGACTCGGTGATTCGAATGGGAATGCTCGACGATATCAGGATCCTGGACTTCAGCCACGTCTTCTTCGGCCCCTACACCACCATGATCCTCGGGGACATGGGGGCGGATGTCATCAAGATCGAGCCGCCATGGGGGGAGGCCGCAAGGCTCTATCCACCTCTCTATGGAGGGATGAGCGGCGTCTTCCTCTATCTCGACAGGAACAAGAGGGGGATGACCCTCAACCTCAAGGAGCCTGAGGCCAGGGAGATAGCCCTCGCCCTCGCAGAGAAAAGCGATGTGGTGGTTGAGAACTTCAAGAGGGGCACTATGGACAAGCTCGGCCTGGGATATGAGGATGTGAAGAGGGTGAAGCCCGACGTCATCTACGCCTCCCTGAGCGGCTTCGGCCTCGACGGCCCTTACATGGAGAGGACGAGTTTCGCCCCCATCGCCTCGGGAATCGCGGGCTGGATGAGGCTCACCGGAGATCTCATCGACCCCGACGGGCCGCCCATCAGATCGGCTGAATGGCACGGGGATCTAGATCCAGGCTTATGGGCGGTCATATCGATCTTGGGCGCCATCCGGCATCATGACAAGACCGGCGAGGGCCAGCTCGTCGACGTCTCCCAGCTCGACACCATGATCGCGCAGACCGGGGTCTCCATCACCAGATACACCATGAGCGGCGAGCTGCCTTGGCAGGCCAAGAAGAAGTACATGGGCCTCGACGCCTTCGGCATGTTCGAGGCCGCTGACGGCTGGGTATACATCGCCGCTGACCCCTACATGATGCCACGTCTAATGAAGGGTATGGGGGTTGAGAGCTTGGAGAAGACAGAGGAGCTCAGAGAATGGGCATCAGCCCGCAACGTGAATGAGATCGTGGAAGCCCTCGTCGCCGAATCGATTCCCGTAGCTCCGGTGCTTAACATCGACCAGACCCTGGAGGACCCCCACGTGAGGGCGAGGGGGATCATATGGGAGATTGAACACCCCACGGCTGGCAAAGTCAGATCCCCGGGGTTCCCCGTGAAGATGAGCAGGACGCCGGGCACAAACAGGTTACCGGCGCCGCAGCTGGGCCAGCACAACGAGGAGATCCTCACAGAGCTCCTGGGGTATACGAAGGAGCAGGTGGCCGATCTTAGGAAGGCCGGGATATTCGGCTAGCCTCGTAAACCGTTTTAAATACTTCACCCTTTCTTTAAACGGATCTTCATGCCCGATTTCTCCGAGCTGAGAGCCCAGATGGTCCGGCGCTACCAACGCGCTGGATACATCAAGACGGAGGTAATGACCGAGGCGGTGATGAGGGTGCCCCGGGAGGAGTTCATGGCGTCTTCGCATGTCAATTACTCGTACGTCGACCAGCCGTTCCCCATCCCGGGGGATGGCAGGCAGACGATCTCCGCTCCCTACATGTACCCCGTGTTCTATGAGCCCCTGGGATTGAAGGCCGGCGAAAAGCTCCTTGAGGTGGGAGCCGGCTCGGGATACGGTGCGGCCCTGGCCCGTGAACTCGTCGGCCCTGAGGGGCTCGTCGTCTCGATAGAGATAAACCCCACGACCTTCCGTTTCGCAAGGGAAAACCTGAACAGAACGGGCTACCAGGATGTCGTCCTGATCCTCGGCGACGGCTCCCTCGGATATCCCGAGATGGCTCCTTATGACGCCATCTGCATCACCGCCGCTTGTCCTGAGGTTCCCCAGCCGTTGATCGATCAGCTGGATGCTCCGGGTAGGCTGATGGCCCCCGTGGGGGGGAGCTACAGCCTCTATGGTCAGGACCTCGTGCTTCTGGAGAAGGACGCTGAGGGCCTGATGGAGAAGAAGACGTTGATGAAGGTTTCATATGTCCCTCTCACCGGGGAATACGGATATTCCAGGAGGGAGCGGGACTGATACTTGTTTTAAATGATCGGATGCACACCATGGGTGAGAAACATTGAAGGCTGGGTTGGTTTCCCGGATAGACAGGCCCGAAGCTTTGGAGATCGTCCGTGAGATCGTCGCTTATTTGGAATCCAAGGGAGCTCCCGTCCAGATGGAGACGGAGACGGCCCTCGCCATGGACATGCCAGGGAAGAACTCTGACCTGGGGGAGATGGAGGCGGACTACATCGTGACGGTGGGGGGCGACGGGACCATCCTGCGGGCGGCGATGCAGATGCGGGAGCCCGGCACCCCCATCCTCGGGGTCAACTTGGGGAGCAGGGGTTTCCTCACGGAGGTGTACCCGGACGACGTGAAGCCAGCCCTCGACAGGGTGCTGAATGGGGACTACAGACTAGAGGAGTGTTTGAAGCTCTCATCCAAGAATCCGGTCATGGACAGGGCTTTCCCTGATTGCCTCAACGAGGTCCTCGTGGCTTCCCCCCTCCCCTCTAAAGCCCTGGATGTACGCCTCACCATCGACGGGACGCACATCCTGGACATCCAGGCGGACGGGATCATAGCCTCCACGCCGACTGGCTCAACGGCATATAATCTCTCTGCGGGGGGCTCCATCATCTCGCCGGATGTGGAAGCGACCATCCTCACCGCCATCTGCCCCTACAGCTATTTCCGCAGCATCGTCGTCCCCAAGGACAGCCGCATAACCATAGAGCTTCTGAAGCCCAAGGCCGACGCCCTGGTGATAATAGACGGCAGAGACTACACAGCCGTCAAACCCCAGTCCAAGATAGAGATCTGGGCCAGCCAAGATAAGGCGAGGTTCATCAGGTTCAGATCCTTCTACGAAAGGCTAGAGAGGCGCCTCGTGTTCAGGCGTGTAAGATGAGGGATGCTGTGATCCCATGCCTCCATCTCCCCTGAAGATAGGTGGTTAAGATGGCGAAGAAGGGCCCCCCCAGCAACGTTCTACTCCTTGATACCTCGGCCTTCATAATGGGGTACATGGCAACGGATGTCGACGCCGAGCATTTCTCAGTCCCCTCCGTCCGCGACGAGTTGACGGAGGGAGGACTCCACCGGATCAGATTCGACAACGCGGCTAGAAGCGGGCATCTGAAAGTGCTGAGCCCCGCCTCTCGATTCTTGGAGGATGTTCGTGAAGTCGCGAAGGAGATGGGCGAGGAAGGGGCGCTTTCCGCCGCGGACATGCAGCTGCTGGCCTTGGGTCTTTACCTGCAATCTGACGGCAAGACGCCGACAGTAGTCTCGGACGACTATTCCGTGCAGAACCTGGCCAACAGGATGGGTCTGGGTTTCAAGAGCCTCGCCACCCCCGGAATCCAGCAGAGGTTCGAATGGGTGGTCTACTGCCCCGGCTGCCGGAGGAGGTTCGAGGAACGCCAAAGTGGGGACACATGCCCCATATGCGGCACCGAGCTGAAGAGGAAGCCCGGAAAGAAGAAGAAAATAGGATGAAATGGGATACTCAGCCAAGTCTAGGGATAAAAGTCCCGACTGTCTCGCGGCTCACCACTTCGCCATTCTCTAGAACAAGATTCCCCCTAACCAAGGCATGGGTCGGGACTCCCTCGGCCTCGAATCCCTCGTAGCGCGTGCTCGGGAGCTCTAGAAAGATTAATGTATTTACAGTGATGTAAAACTCAAAATATTTACATGTGATATTCATGGGTCCAATCTGTAAAAACAGTTATAGACTCATAGGTTCCACTGAAATTCAAGGTACTATTAGTGTTCTAATAGGACCCCAGCTCCGAGGTGGGGAGCATTAGAAATACCAAGAACAAAGAGGAGTGAGAGTAAAGTGCCAACTAATAATAATGCCGCCTTGGGGGAGTTATGTTATGAGTAAAGTTTTCCCGATAACTCCAGTGTCTATCGG
>JAUWBQ010000045.1 GCA_030601645.1 Candidatus Bathyarchaeota archaeon
CTGCGATCTCCAGTGCTCTACTGTTCACTACGCAGACATGGCCGCAGGTCCTGGTGAGACAGACCGGGTTGTCGGGGGCGGCCTCATCCAGATCCCATCTCGTGGGATCCCTGTGCTCGGCGAGTTTGGCTTGGTCCCAGCCCCGCCCCTGGATCCACTCTCCGGGCTTCGCTTCCGCAGCCTTCTCCTTCACCGCGGCCATGATGTCTGCTATCGAGCTCATCGGAGGCGTCCTGCAGTTGATCTGGGACAGGGTGGTGCCGCTGCTCACCATGTGCAGGTGCGAGTCGATTAGGCCGGGGAGGACCATCTTTCCTTTTAGGTCTATGATCTCTGTGGCTTCCCCTCTCCACGTTCTCATATCCTGATCTGTGCCAACGACGACGAATTTTCCGTCCTTGACCGCGACGGCCTCGGCGATGCTGAACTCATCGCCTACTGTGATGATCTTGCCATTCATCAGCACGAGATCGGCCTTTGCGTGTTCTTCCATGACCATTAGAACTGCCTCATAACAACTAGGTGAACCCGATATAACGTTTTCATAGTGTGGCCTCACCAGGTCAGAAAGGTGATCTCCTTGACAAGGAGATCCGGGACCAGGCGCCGCCCCTCTTTCACGAGCCTCACGAAGCCGAGGCTCTCCAGGGTCTTCAGATCGTTGTAGACGTTCTTGACGTCTCTATTAATAGTGGTGGCCAGCTCGTTGATTGAGTCCACCCTATGCCTTGAGATCTGATCCATGAGCTCTAATCTTCGGGGGGTCAGCTTCGAGATTTCATCTTTACTCAGCTCCAGGATGTCCTCTGTGAAGTAGTCGAAGTCCTCTCCCTCGCTATATGCCCTGAGGGCATGCTCCATCCCCATCCAATCCACGTAATCCTCGAAGGCCTCCCTATCGATCTGTCCCTCGGCGAACCTATCGGGGATGTCGTCCATGTTTCCCCCGTATTTCGCCTCGAGATCTGCCACTCGGTGCCTCACTTCGCCCAGGGGGATCCTCCTGATAATTCTCAGTTGCATGGCTGAACCCTTTCATTGGTGTCTATACCAATAAAGACTTATAACTCCTTCTCGGGATAACCGGGGTGTGAAGTATAATGCAGGTACCCATCAAGAAGATCAATGACCTCGTCTGGGAAGTGCCTGTGGAGTACAACAGGCACATGCGAGTCCCTGCCAGGATATACGCAGACGAGACGCTCCTCGCCCAGATGAAAAGGGAGGAGACATTACACCAGGGGATAAACATCACGCAGCTTCCCGGCATCCAGAAGTATGGTATCATCCTCCCCGACGGCCACCAGGGTTACGGCTTCCCCATCGGCGGAGTCGCCGCCTTCGACGCTGAGGAGGGCATCATAACCCCCGGCGGCGTCGGATATGACATCAACTGCGGAGTCCGCCTAATGCGAACAGACTTGACTTATGAGGAGGTGAAGCCCAAGGCCCGGGAGCTCATAGAACGCATCTTCAAGCTCGTCCCGTGCGGCGTCGGCGTGGGCAGCAAGATTAGGCTCTCGACCCAGGAGCTGGATAACGCTGTGATGGAGGGCGTCGATTGGGCCATAGGCCGGGGATTCGGATGGGCCGGCGACTCTGAGCACATGGAGGAGGGGGGCTGCATGAAGGAGGCCAATCCTGACAAGGTCTCTGCCAGGGCTAAGAAGCGGGGTTCTAGCCAGTTTGGAACTCTTGGGGCTGGTAATCACTTCATGGAGATCGCCAGGGTTAAAGAGGTGTTCGACGAGGGCACGGCCAAGACCTTCGGGATCACTGGAGCCAACCAGATCGTGGCATGGATCCACACGGGGTCGAGGGGGTATGGCCACCAGATAGCTTCCGACTACATTCGGGTGATGGACAGAGCTGTGAGGAAATATAACATCCGGATCCCGGCGAGGGAGCTGGGCTGTGCGCCCTTGAAGAGTCGGGAGGCTGAGGACTACTACGAGGCGATGTCGTGCGCCATCAACTGGGCGTTCATCAACCGGCACGTCATCATGCATCGCGTGCGGCAGGCCTTCGAGGAGACCTTCAGGAGGTCTGCGGAGGACATGGGTATGAAGCTGGTCTACGGCATGACGCATAACACGGCCAAGAAGGAGGAGCACGATGTGAACGGTAAGCGTGTGAAGACTGTGGTTCACAGGAAGGGGGCTTCCAGGGCTTTCGGGCCCGGCCGGGCTGATCTGCCAGAGGATTACAGGGCGACGGGGCAGCCCGTGCTTCTGGTGGGGACCATGGGGACTGCCAGCTATCTCCTGGTGGGCACGGAAAGGAGTGAGGAGATCTCATTCGCGAGCACCGCTCACGGCGCGGGGAGGGTCATGTCGAGGACGGGGGCCCGGAAGCGTTTCCAGGCAAAGAATATCGTGTCCCAGTTGAAGAGGAAGGGCATCGTGGTCAGGGCGGCCAGCGGCAGGGTGGTGGAGGAGGAGAGCCCTGAAAGTTATAAGGACGTCCACAGGGTGGTCGAGGTGAGTCACCGCTTGGGCATCGGGAGGAGGGTCATGATGTCTGTGCCAATCGCCGTGGCTAAGGGATAGCTTCCTTTTTTATCCTCTTTATATTTGTGTTGAGCTCGTCTGGGTTATTTCCTCTAGTTTGTATGCCCTGTCTATGGTGATCTCGGCGATGTCGGCTGCGTGGTGGCTGATGTTCTTGATGCTCTCCCGCATGGTGATGACCTGGGAGAGGGAGGCCGTGTCGCCGGGTTTTCCGAATCGGGGGAGGGGGGTGATCTCTTTGAATAGCTCCCTTATGTTCTTCTGTCTGTCGATGATCTCGTTTGTCTGATCTATGTTCTTGGTCAGGAAGCCGTTTACTGCCTCGTCGTAGGAGGTGAAGGCTATCTTGGCGGCCTCGACGAGGGTGGAGAGCACGTTTTCCGGTATCTCCATTTTGTTTTCGATGAGGGCTATGACGCTGTTGGCGATGTTGGTGGTGTGGTCGGCTATCCTTTCGATCCGGTGGACGAGGGTCTGGTAATCCAGGCAGTCGAGGGGGTCCAGACCCAGCTGTTTGCCCAGGGTGGGGTTGAGGGCGGCGCCTCGGATGAGCCTGAGGAGGAAGTATGTCAGCTGGTCGACGTCATCCTCTAGGGAGACTACGGATCTCGCCAGGTCTGTGTCCCAGTTCTCTGTGGCTTTGAGTATGTCCCGGCACATGGAGTATGTGATGATGTGAATCCTCTCTATGCCTGAGACCACGGAGGCCTTGGACTCGTCTATGAGGGTCTGGAGGACGATGCTGCTGGCCTCCGACTCCATGACCATCATGTAGAGGGTGCCGACGATCTTGCGGATAGCCCTCTGCTGGTCGGCTGTGAATATCTTGGCGGATGACAGCTTGATGGTGTTGTACCCGTCGAGGTATGATCCTATGATGCGTCTGACGATGGATTCATCGCTCTCGTCGGCTTCCACGCACAGGTGGATCTCCCTCTTCGTCTCTTTGGGGGTCGGGGTGGGGTGGATGATCAGGCAGCCGTCGCTCTGGATGTCCATCGAGACCATGTCTCCCCGGCCTAGGGCGTTCATCTTCAGCCAGGGTTTGGGGATGGAGACCACCATGGAGGACTTCCCGAGGGCCATGATCTTCCTCTGTTCCATCGTATGTCGCCATGGATGTAGAGGGGGGTTATACTTATATTTTCTATGTTGATTAAGACGTTCGTGGGCGGTGTTCGTATCGGTATATATGACTATATATTGTATTAGGGATATTGCTGAAATGTATATATCTTTGTTTGGGGGATTTTCTGATAAGGAGGGATATGTTTGAAATACAAGTGTCTGAAGTGTGGGGCCGAGTTCGACGTCACCTTCGACCCGAAGTGTGGGGCGTTTGACAGGGATGTCGAGCCCCCGAGGAAGTATTTGGAAGCGCAGGCAGTCAGAGAGTGACCTTCTCCAAGCTACAGAGCGGCGGGTTGGATGAGGTGAGGCGTGGTTGAAGTTCAGGTGTAACAAGTGTGGGGCGGAGTTCGAGGCGAGGTTGGTGGCTCAGTGCCCCAATTGCGGCGAGTCCCTGGACGTCCAGCCCGTTTACGCCTCTAAATTGTCGAAGCCGTAGGCGTCTTGGGCGCGGTGTTGGCTGGATCGGCGCCTGGGGCGTACGTGTTGGCTCCCTCCTCTTTTTTTGGTGGATCGTTGGGTTCGTGTTTACTTGTGAATAGGTATTTATCTGGGGGTTTCTACTCGTTTTTTGGTTACGATGTCCGGTGTCGGCGATGGGGGGCGGTTGAGGCCTTTCCTGTGGTTCACGTTGTATGAGCTTCTCGTTTTGGGGGCGGTCTCCGGGGCAGTGAGGATTTCCACGGTTAGGCTGGCGGGGTTGTTGGGTTGTTCTCAGCAGTCGGCGTCCCGGCATCTCAGGCTCTTGGAGGAGATGGGTCTGGTGTCTCGTCGGTTGGGGGCGGACGGGAGTTTGATCAGGATCACGAGGGCGGGTCTCGAGGCGCTCTCCGAGGTCTATTACGGGATGAGGGGTTGGATCGAGGGGGGTGGGGAGGAGGTGTTGGTGTTCGAGGGTTCGGTCTTCAGCGGGATGTCTCAGGGGGGGTACTATGTCTCCCAGCCTTTCTATCGGGAGCAGCTGAGGGAGATGCTGGGGTTCGATCCGTATCTGGGGACTCTGAATCTCAGGTTGAGGGAGGGGTTTCTGGAGCAGAGGCGGGTGTTGGAGGGGTGGCCTGCGTTCAGGATCGAGGGTTTCAGGGGGGAGGACAGGGCTTTCGGCGGTGGTCGGTGTTATCCTCTGGTGGTGAACGATGAGGTCGAGGGGGCGCTGGTGGTGGCGGATAGGACGTCCTACGATCTCTCGGTGATGGAGGTGATCGCGCCCGTGAGCCTGCGGGAGCGGTTCGGGCTGGAGGACGGGGACACGGTGAGGCTGACCATCCGGTCTTCTGGGCGTGGGTCTCCAGGGGCGGGTGGCTGAGCGTCGTCTCTCGTTGTCGAGCGTCGATTTTGGGGCCTGTAGTTATGGGTGGGTGGTCTGGCCCCCTTCCCCCTGTATTTTAAAACGTTGTTTTCAGGGTTCTTTCGTGTTTTTGGTTTGTTCTGGGGTTTTTCGAGGTTATTTTTCTCTCTTTTTTCCTACTTTTTTATAGAATTTTATATTTAATTGTAGTTGAATGGTGGTGGATGTCATTTGGGTAGTTGGCTACGGGGAGGGGGGGCGGTTTTCAGTATGTGGTTCTCAGGTCTTCTACGATCTTTCTCTTGATCTTGGAGCTGCTGTCGAGGTCGGACTGGCCGAATCTGCCTATTCTGACCACCTTGATTGGGAGGCCTTTTTCCTTGATGGCTTTCTTGGCCATTCTTTCTATGGCGTCTTGGTCGTGGCCGACGGCGATGATGTCGGGCTTTACTTTTTCGATGACGGTGGCCATGTCCATGTCTTCGTAGCCTAGGAGGGCTTCGTCTACGACTTTGAGGGCTTCGATGAGGGCTCGGCGCTGGTCTTCGGGGAAGACCGGGGGTTTGTTTTTGAGGCGTTTGACGGTCTCGTCTCTGGCGATGATGACCACGAGTTTGGCGTCGGGTCCTCCGTGGCTTTTCGCTTCTTCGAGGAGGCGGATGTGGCCGTAGTGGATGAGGTCGAAGGCTCCGGATGTGAGGACTGTCTTGGGCATGGTTTACCACTCGAATTCGACCAGGCCGAGGAGTTTGAGGGCGTCGAGGATGCCCTCGGCGTAGCTGACGGATGCTAGGGCGGTGGGTTTCCGTTCCTCGGCGTAGTGGTCTGCGTCGTTCAGGTACCTTTCCGCGTGTTGGATTAAAGCCTTTACTTCGTCGGGGGTGAGGGTTTTGGGGGGGTCTCTGGTTTCGAGTTCGTCGATGGCTTTGCGGCAGCCCGTGGTGTATTTCTCGATGAGGGTGTCTGTGGTGCTCGCTGGCTTGTGGTGTTCTAATGCCTCTGGCGGGCATCCGCCGATGGTCTTGAGGGCTTCGGCCTCTAGGAAGTGGAGTCTCCCGGGGATGATGAGGGCTTGGGGCGGGTCTCCGAAGTCGTGGTTGGAGAGGTCTCCGGCTGTGTTGGCCTTGATGGTCTGGTCGTTCCAGCCGAGGCGGGCGACGCCGATGGTGAGTGTGTCTGTGTTGTAGGCTTCTGGGTTGTCTGCTTCGAGGAGGATCTGGATGGCTCCGGGGATTGTGTGGGCCTGCTTTTTCTGGGTGTCGAGGTCCAGGAGGATAAGGGTGTGGAGGCCGTGTTCCTTGTTTTCTGTTAGCGTCCTGAGCACGGTGTCCGGGGGGGCTTTCTCGGGGAGGGGGAGGGTGACGGTGCGGCCGAATTTGTAGAGGCTGAGGCCGGTCTCGGCGATGGCGGTGAGGATGCTGGAGCCGTGGATGATTGTGGTTTTGATTCCTTTCTTTGCGGCGTCGAGGAGGAGGGGTAGGTGGGTTGTGGCGGTGAGGGCGTCGCCGCCTACGAGGATACCGATCTTCTTATGCTGGGCTTCTTCTAGGAGGGCGTCGGAGTTCTCCTCCATCTGGCTGCGGGTGAGGGGTGTTACGGGTTTGCCGATGAGGGTTGCCAGGCGTTCGGTGTCGGTGTCGAGGATCGTGGTGTAGAGCTCGGCGTAGAGTGTGTCGCAGTCCCTGGCTTCTTGGAGGGCTTTGAGGCTGAGGTCGTCCTCGTCTGTGAGGCCGATGCTGATGAGGGTGAGTGTCATGTTTCCTTCTCCTTCAGGGGGAGTCGGTGGATGTGGCCGCATTTGAGGCAGGTGGTGGTGACGTGGGGTTCGCGGCGCTGGCGGATGCGGGTGCGGCTGGTGGTGCCTGGGACGAGGTAGGATTTGCAGCTGGGGCAGACGCGTCTTCTTAGGTCTTGGGGGAGGTGGGTGCGGGTGCGCATGGCGATCTTGCGGGCGAGGTCGACGTGGCGCTGGGCGAGGGTGGGGTCTTGGGGGAATGTTTCTTCTGCCTGTTGGAATAGGGTGCGGATGCGTTCTTGGGCGATCTTGGTGGTCTCTCTGGGGGGCATGGTGGTGGGCCTTTTTTCGTTGGGGTTGGGGGCCGGAAGGGTTTATAAGATTAGGGTGGGTGTTTGTTGGTTGGAGCGGGGTAGGGCAGCCAGGTTAGCCCGTGGGGCTCATAACCCCAAGGTCGGTAGTTCAAATCTACCCCCCGCTACCATTTCTGTTATAATTGCTACCGCTTATAGCGGTTTTTCGGGGGTTCATTGTTATGTGTGAATGTCTGCGATTTCTGGGTTGTAGGGTTCACACTTCATTGCTTTTCGTAATTGATAGATGTGGTAGTTGGTTAGCCCGTGGGGCTCATAACCCCAAGGTCGGTAGTTCAAATCTACCCCCCGCTACCATCAAAACGTTAAACTGGGAATTTTTGGGGGGTTATCTTGGGGTTAAGGCTGGTTCAATCTAATCCCCAGAACGACCATTCTGGTTCGCGCACACTAGTTAGTATGAAGAAAATAGATGGTTAATTTTGGGATGAAGAGCCAATCGCCGTGGCGATGGAGGCTTTGCACACTTTAACGATGAACTCGAAATCAAGCTTGTCAATCGTATCCGCCCTAGTATGATAATAAGGATACCGGAAGTTCCCTGAATCAGATAGGAAAATTGCAGGAATACCTTCTCTCCAGAATGGCGCATGATCTGATCTTATTAAATCATGCATTTTCTCAGCAATCACATCATAACTCAAGGGAACATGCATACAGGCGAAAGGTAATCCCACCTCGTCCATCTTGCAGCTGTTAGTAAACAACTCTAGCAATGATCCAGAATTTGAGTCACCGATGCCCGCAAGATAGTTCCCTACATAGATGTCCTCGACGAGGTGTGTTCTAAACATGTCTGGACTCATACCAACAGGAAGTGACTGCGAATGAGGGTTCTTAGACGTGTATCCAATTGCATCAAGGTTTATTACGCCAGCGATGTCGATGTTTCTAGATTTCTCCTCAACCCAGTGACTACTCCCAATGCAGATCAATTTTCCAACCCGAGAACCAAGCGTAACTCCCTTGTGGAGCTCTGCGAATCCTTCAAAATAATGAAGTTCATTCTCACTCATCCGATCCTTTAATTCATCCATAAATATCTTTACGCTATCTGCATAGTCTCTCCCCCTTTGTCTTCCCCCTAAAATATATCCATTCAACTCCTTCCGTAGCCTCTGAGTGTTGAGACTCTTGAAGTTGTAGTTCTCATCCATTAAACCCAGTTCCTGAGCTGCAACCATGGATCTACGCCAGTATTCAGGTGAGCCCTCTTCCAAGGTGAATCCTATTACTCGAACGTTGAGGGGTTCATTGACCTTCGATAGGACTCTTGCGGCCTCCAGCATGACCGAGACAGCTGATAAGTTGTCATCCGCCCCCGGTGACTGGGGGAAGGTATCATAGTGAGTCGTCAACAGCAGTTCGGGGTTCTCTCCCGTGTCTATAACGCCTTCAACGTTCCTGTATTGATCATTATCTACCTCGACCTTCTGCTCACTCACCTGAAGACCGTATCGTTCAAGCTCTGAGCTAATATAATCGGCTGCTGAGTCAAGCTTCTCTGGAGAATATATTGGATCATTGGGTCCTTCCAGTTCCAGTATATGCCTGAACAATCTTTCTTCGTCTACTTCTTTGAGAAGTTGCACCATATTCACATATTTAGAATTAAGTCAAGAAAAGAGTTTTGATAAAGGGGCCGATGATTAGATTTGGAGTTCTTTATACAATGTGCTTTTCGCACTCTCTCTTATCGAAGACTATGATATGCTTCATCTAAGCCGCACATACAATAATACACGTCCTCGACACTGGATCACCGTGCATCTCTCAGCCGTCGAGAGCTAACGAGGAACTCTGGGTGTACAGGATTCTCTCTTTCACGCGCGAACCGAATGATTCAGACGGAGAATAAGTAATTAAAATAGATGCCGTCATACTTTCACGTGCAAGAATAACTAAATAGCGGTACAATTAAATGACATAAGTCACCTACCCCCCGCTACCAGTTCTCCAGTTTTTTCCGCGTCAGCCAGTGGGTATAAGGGTTTCACGAGACACGTCTTTCCATGGAGCGAAACAAGAAGATGATGAAGTTACAGAAAAAAAGAAATCAGTTTAAATCATTCTCTGATGTTTTAACAGTGATTCTAGCTCTTTCTTATGATATTCTGCTCCAAGGGATTGGGGTGGTAAAACCTTATCGGACTTGATTACCCCCATTAATTTAAGCGCATATTTATGTGCCCATTGCCAGTTCTCAAAGAATCCACTGTCATTCCATGTTAAAAATTTCTCATACCAGAGTTTTCTGGCTTCATCAATTTTTCCTTCTTTAACTAAGGATAGAAGTTTTACGTTTTCCTCAGGTAGTACGGAGGCGGTAGCAGTCATAATGCCTTTACAACCAAGGAGTAGAAATCTTAAAGTCCAATGATCTACCCCACAGAACTTGTAGAGTTTATCTCCCAGTGATTTATCCAGTTTTTGCAGAAATGCACAATCAAGGTAACCATTTTTTATGTGAGAGATTCTTTCTTCATTTACAAGCCTTTTCAGTACACCAAATGGTATCGGATCATCGGCCCTTGCATATGCAACGATATGGATATCTGTTGCATCAGTTAAAGCCTTGAAATGGTGATACAGTTCATTTTCGGAGTATGTGCGCATTCCTTGGGGATTGAATGCAAGTATTGCATCGGCACCGAAGTCGTCAGCTGCTCTGATTAGTTCAACTGCTCTTCCGGTGCTCATCGATGCACATCCCACCATTAGCGGGCCTCTGCCATTCATGTGATCCACCGATGTTTTCACAACCGTTTTCCAGTCTTCATCAGATAGTAGGTAACCCTCACCGGCTGCTGCCAAAACACCTACCCCATGGCACCCGTTTTCTAATTGAAAATCGATCACGGATCGAAGTGATTCTTTATCTATTTTTCCATCATCATCTAGAGGTGTAGGAGGAAGAGCAATAACATCCTTAAATTCTTTCATTCTACTCAAAATCTAAGTCTAATTTTCTGATATTTATGTATACGCGCGCGCGTTGCACCCCCCGCTACCATTTCTCGGGTTCGCGCGCGCGATGAACTGAACGAGAACAAGGATCGAGCTCGGCATCCTCTTAGAGAATGCCAAAAAATATTACTTATCCAATAACCAAATATCTCTCTAGGAAAGGTGATTTGGAGTGTTTGATTTCAGGAATAAGGTAGCGGTTGTAACTGGGTCTTCCCGCAGTATTGGGAAGTCTATCGCATTAGCACTCGCGAGATGCGGCTGTGCAGTAACTATCAATTATCGTAAGAGCCGAGACGAAGCGGATGAGGTCGTTAACTCCATCAG
>JAUWBQ010000107.1 GCA_030601645.1 Candidatus Bathyarchaeota archaeon
GTTGACGTCCACGCCGCCGTTCACGGTGATCGCCACCCGGGAAATTCCGACCAGGGCTATCTTCAGGGCATTAGAGACGTGCACGATCACATACTCCGAGGGGTCACACGGTTCCACCACATACTGGGGGACCTCCCCCCCTGGGTTCAGGTTCACCAACCTCCTCGGGAGGTAGGGAGAACCATCGAGATCTTTCAGCTTTCCCGGGGCGACGTCGTCGAGGACCCCCTCCAACTCTAAATTCACGCCGCTCAATGAAAGAACATCGCCGAGATCTACGCCGAGTGATTCTCTGAGGGATTCGGTGATTACTATGCCATCCTCGGAGGGGAGTTCCCCCTCGATGAGGGCGTCCGCCAACGGTATTATCGAACCCTCCAGGCTCGGCTCGATCCCC
The DNA here is from genome assembly GCA_030601645.1 of Candidatus Bathyarchaeota archaeon. The sequence continues at coordinate 398 of JAUWBQ010000107.1, forward strand.
ATCACCCCGTGGACAGGGAGTTCGTTCAACGAGGCGACCGGACGGATGAGAGGGATGTTCTCGGCCTTTGCGGAGACCAGCGCGCTCTCCGGCTGTCTCTCAAGCCAGCCCGAGGCCAGATCCTTCTGGGACAGAAAGGTTGGCTCCATCTCCGTGTAGGATTGAGCCCTGATCACGACGCCTTCTCGGGGGCTCCCATGCATGGAGACTCGTCTGACCACGAGGCCGTACCCTTCCGAGAATGATGTGAGGGCGACGAAGCTCATGACGAGAATCGTGATGGAGAACAGGGTGAGGGCGAAGCGCAGCCTCCTCCGCCTGATGCTCCTCTTGGCCATTGAGAAGATGGGGACCAAGATGTTCCTCACTGGCAGGTGGCCGTTCCCGCCCCGGCCCTTCATGAACCGGGGGAAAACCATGGCTATGAAGAGGGAGAAGGATATGGCGACGACCCCCGTGCCCCCAAACCGCTCCACGGGGACCATCACGCTCCCGGGATAGGTGAAATACAAGATCACCAGGGTGGCGGCGTACACCCCGATGCTGCCTAGGACCTTCGTCGAGTCCCTGTTGGAGAGGAGAAAGGCGATGGTGGTCGAGGCGAAGGCCATGAAGACGATGATCAAATGGACCGACAGCTTCGCATCGTTAACCATCGAGGTGAGACGGGAGTAGGTCTGGTAGAGTTCGAGGTATCCCCTCTTGCAGGCGTCGTAGCTGTCAGGATACTGGCTTTCGCCCATGAAGAAGCTCGCGTCCGATATCATCTTGGCGGCGGTGTCCGTGACCTTCCTCTCGGTGGCGATGTAGAATCCGAGGGAATCCAGCTCATCCAGTTCGTCGGCGACGGTGCCGAGGAGGGACTCTAGGAATTCGATGTTATGGGGGATCGAGAACTCTTGCACGTCGAGACGGATCTGCTCTCCCGCCCGGAGGTAGAACAAGGATGGTTCGTCGATCTCGAAGGACCTTGAGGTGAAGTCCGATCTCACCAGCACGGAGAAGTTGACCCCGACCTTGAAAGGCTCGCCCGCCGGGACGATGATGTGGTTGTCTTCGAGGCCTAAGAACTGGCTCTGGCTCTCAGGGTCCGAGCCGTAGATCAGCGGGAAACCGTTCAGCTCCAGGACCTCCCCCGAAGACGGATCGATCACAAAGTATAGGAACGAGGAGGGGAGATCCTCCGACTCCACGAACTGGATGTCCCCCTCCAGGATCAGGGAAGCGGCGGGGGAGAGGGTCATGACGACCTCATCCACCCCTGACGCCGTCGCATCAGACCGGGACGGAAGGTACTCGTACCCTGGTTTCTCCTCGTCGTCGGCGAAGGCGTACAACGCGTAGACGGCGTCGGCTTCGACCTCGAACTCGAACCGCCCCTCCGGTCCAGTCAGCCGGGAATCGACGTTCACAGTCCCTTCCCAGAGGTAGACCATGGATCCGGAGAGGGGGTTTCCCCGTTCATCCTGGACGATCCCCCTAATGACCGACGAAGCACGGGCGGCCCCCCCTACATTAACGGCGGAGACGATCAGCAGGATCAACGCTGTCTTGAAGACGAGGTTCGACAGCCTTCTCCACGGCGTTATGGGGGGCCCCATTTCCAAAGACCTGATGCCTCTCCTACCTACGTCTGGAGGAAAGATATATTACTTCCTCACGAACCTCCAAACCGAGCCGCAATAAGGACGACCTTTGCAGCTGAGGCCTCTGGTTGAGGAGAGTGAGTAAAAGGTTTAAGCAGTTCCAACCGTGTCTTGGGTAGAGATGCAACCATGAAAGTCGAGAGAAAAACGCTCTATCTTAAACCCGGAGGAAAGGGCACGGACCCCCTCATCGAAGCCGTCGCCGAGAGGGCGAAGGAGGGCGATCTGACCTCCGTGGTGGTGGCGAGCACGAAGGGGAAGACCGCCGCCAAACTGGGGGAGGCCCTGAAGGGCACGGCCCAGGTGATTGGCGTCACCGAGTTCACCTACGACGACGACGTAAAGAAGGCCATGAAGAAGCTGAAGGTGGTGGCGGTCGAGAAGGCCGACCTCCCCATCCAAGACAGGAAGGAGATGAGGGAGGCCCTCCTGATATTCGGGGCGGGAGTAAAAGCCGCCCTTGAGGTCTCCGCGATCGCGGCTGAGAAAGGGCTCGTCTCGGGTAGAATCATGGCCGTCGCAGGGAGCAAGGGAGGCCTGGACACGGCCCTGGTGGTCAGACCCTGCCCTCCGGCCGACTTCTCCAACCCTGACCCGGAGAAGCGGATGGCCGTCCTGGAGATCTTGGCGCTGCCCCTGAACGAGTGAGGAGCCTAAGATGAGGATCAAGATCTCCACCCCTTCGACGGGCGAGGTCTACGCCGAGCTCTCGGACGAGAATCCGGAGACCGCCCGGGCCATCTGGGATGCCCTCCCCATCGAGGGCAGGGCGAACATCTGGGGTGATGAGATCTACTTCTCCATCCCCGTGGAGGCGGGGGTCGAGAACCCCAGGGAGGTGGTGGAGATGGGGGACCTGGGCTACTGGCCCCCGGGGAAAGCCTTCTGCATCTTCTTCGGCAGGACCCCGGCCAGCAGGGGGGACGAGATAAGGCCCGCCAGCCCCGTGAACGTCTTCGGAAAAGTATCAGGGGATCCCAGGGTCTTCAAGAAGGTCCGGGGAGGCGAGAGGGTCACCCTGGAGAGGGGCTAGGCCATACCAGCCAGTTCGATTTTTTTCCTCAGGTTCTCGTAGAGTTCCTCGATGCCCTGCTTATCCGAGACGAGGGCCTCATCAGGGCCGTGTTCCTTCGACCAGAACATCAGATTGATGGGTTCCCGGAAGGCCGGGTTGTCATGGTCGGGCGTCTCCGTGAGGAGGGTTCCCAACAAGTTCAGCATCTTCTCCTCCGTGATCACTCCGCTCTCCGCGCACCGCCCGTAGACCGAGGGGAAGAGCATGTGGAGGATGGAGATCCCCGGGGTCCCGAGGAGGGTGTAAGGCCTGGGGTCCTCGAAGGCCCCCGGGTAGGTCTTCGAGACGGCGTTCCAGTAGTCGATGAGGAGGTCTGCGAGGTCCGCCAGGGGCATCCCCCAGAAGGCCCTCTTCCTCAGTATGTCTACGACGGAGCGGATGATGGTCTTGTCCCTGATGATGTGCTCCTCACTCCTCTCCTCGGTGACTCTCCTTATCCTGCCGTGCCAGGGGGACCTCGGCTCGTCGTTGAGCCTGTCCACGATCTCCGTGGCCAGCCCCCGGTGGAGCCCGCTCCTCCCCTCGAACTCGTAGAGCCATTCGGCCCCCTTCTCGTTGAGCATCCTCTGGAGGTGCCTGTAGACGAGGTCGGTGGGGACCCCCCTCTGGCGGCGGTTGACCAGGTAGAAGTACATCAGCTCGTCGAATCTTCTGGGGAGCTGTAGGATGGAGACGATGACGGGGTACCGCTCGAACTCCGCGTTGATCTCAATGGCCCTCCTGAGGGCCTCCACCCGGTGCTGGCCGTCGATGAGCCAGAGCTTTTCCTCGTCGCCGAACTCGAGGTCCCCGAGGCTGCACCAGCCCAGGTCCTGTGTCTCCTCGAAGTTCAGCTCGCCACGCACGTTCAGCACGATCGAGGTGGGGAAGCAGCCCAGCTCCCTCAGCAGGTACCTGTCGATGGAGCCCCTCTTCCTCCCGAAGCGGCTCTTCGTGGGAAGGCGCTGATACCCGGTCGTGCTCTCGGGGGTCCAGCGATCGAGGGCGTGCCTCTCCACGATCTCTATGGCCGGGAGTGAGGAGACGTAGATCCTGACATACCCTTCCGCGCCCCTCTGTTTTATTGAGAAAGCTTTGATCCTCATGTGATCCACCCTACATGCATTGTTTTAAGTAAAAATAAGACTAACTGTTTTGTACCGCTGGATTCTGGGCGTGACGGGCATTTACTGTTCCAAGATGGCAGAGTTAATATCCACCCTCACATGACACGATATCGTAATGGTCGACCCAGGGGGCGCCCTCCGTATCATCAGGCCCGTCAACTGCGTCATGATGGGGTTCGCCATCCTCGTGGGCGCGGCCATCGGGGGAGGGTCCGGCCTGATCTCTTCGTCCCGCGAGCTCTCCCTCGCGTTCCTCACCGGTTTCTTCATGACGGGGAGCGCCATGGCCGTAAACGACTACTACGATCGGGAGATTGATGCGATTAACGAGCCGGGTCGCCCCATTCCGACTGGGGCGGTGAGCCCGGGGGAGGCTCTGGCGATCTCGGGGGCGCTCAGCGTCTTCGGCCTTGCGGCGGCATGGTTGACGAGCCTCGGGAACTTGGCGGTTGCTGTTCTCGCCTGGGTTGCCATGATGGCCTACTCCACCTTCGGGAAGAGGACGGGGTTCCTGGGGAATCTTATGGTGAGCGCGTGTGTCTCTCTGCCTTTCATCTACGGGGGGATCATGGGTGGCGGGGGTTCCATGGGTTCCTCCCTCCTCTTCGCCCTGATTGCTTTCCTTGTATGCCTGGGTCGGGAGGTGACGAAGGGCATCGTCGACGTGGAGGGGGACGGGGCCCTGGGGATCGGGACCGTCGCGGTCTCCCAGGGTCCGGGTGTGGCTGCGTGGGTCTCCGTTGCCTTCTACCTTCTGGCTGTAGGGGTTTCCCTTGCCCCGGTCTACCTGGGTCTGGTCTCTTTCTGGTACTCGCCCTTCGTGGCTTTGACCGATCTCGGGCTGGTCTACCTCTCATATTCTTTGATGAAGGATCACAGTCGGGAGAACGGCAGGCTGGTGAAGAACTGGGTGCTGCCGCTGATGCTGAGCGGTTTGGTGGGCTTCCTCGCGGGGAGCCTGCTCTGAGAATTTGGGGGTCTACCTTGACGAGAGGGCTATCCTCTCGACCTCCTGCTTCCTGCGGATGGCGAACGTGTTGCCGTCGTTGTTGGCGGCGCCTATGAGCTGTGATGCGAGGACCTCCTCCAGGGTGAGGCGGTTGCTGAACGTGGCCTCCTTGACGCCCGTGACGATGAACCTGAGGGCGCGGTCGATCCTGCGCTGGGGGGAGATGTCGACGGCGAGGCGGTAGACGACGCCTCCGTAGCCGATGCGGGTGGTGTCCTCGTTGGGGGCCGCGTTCTCGACGGCCCTGACCAGGACCTCGACTGGGTTGCGGCCGGTCTTGATGTTTATGATCTTGAAGGCGTTGCGGACGACGCTGATGATGCGGGTCTTGTCGCCGCCGCTGCTGCCGGGGCGCATGAGGCTGTTGACGAGCCGCTCGGCGATGTTCATGTTTGATTTGCGGAACCTGCGGGCCTCGTGTCTGCCGCCTGTGTGGGGGAGGTAGATGGGATCGATGTTGAGGTACCTCTCCAGGCCTATGTCCCTGACGTTGATGTCTTCGAAGCTCCACTCGCCGAACAGCTTGGGGGCTTCGACGTTCGTCTGGCTGCGGCTCATTCTACCACTTTCTCTCGCTGAATCAGAGATGCTAGTTAGGGTACCTGAATAAAAGGGTTTTCGAGGCGGCATTAAGCTTTAAACGGGCGTGGGCACCTCTCCTTTTATCGTGTCCGGCAGGGGCATCGCGTGGTGTTTCTACGTCGCGTCTGGGCTGCTCCTAGCTAACCTGGTTCCGACCTTAAAACTTGAGGAAGTCTAATGATGGGGTTTAACGCATGGGCTTGCGGACTTTGCCGATGACCATGAGGTGGAGGGGTACGCCGTTGACGGAGTTGACCTTGAAGCGGACTCCGGGGATGTCGCCCATGGATCTGGCTCTGGGGCCGCCGATGCCCTCGATGAGGACCTCGTCGTGTTCGTCGACGTAGTTGAGGGCTCCGTCGCCGGGGAGGAATGCGGTGGCGAGG
>JAUWBQ010000004.1 GCA_030601645.1 Candidatus Bathyarchaeota archaeon
CTTCAAGGCTTGGTCAGCCCTCTCACGAGTGAAATCCTCCAGGGCTTCACCGATGATCATCATGAAGGCGACGAGAGCCATGGCGCTGTACTCGCCAACAATAAGAGCAGCCACCATGGCAACAGTCACCATTACCCCGGCGGTCATGTCGAAGTCTCTGAGAACATTCGTTACGGCCATCCTGAACACGGGATACCCCCCGACCACTGCCGAGATCAGGAAGCTGACGTCTGCAAGCTGTTTATTGCCCGAGAACTCGAGCATGAACCCTACCGCCAGGAACACCATGTTCACCGCTGCCGTTATAATCCCTGGACTCAGGAGGAACTCCCTGTACTTCGTGAAGAACCCCGGAGGTGTGGTCACATCTGAATCGAATTCTCCTTGTTTCGTCAGAATATTCCACCTAGATGAGCTTCGCTATGGCCGCCTTGAGCTCCTCGACATAGTCCTCTACTGAGCCTTCTCTGACTGCGTCAACCATGCAGGATTCGATGTGATCTTCCAAGATCAACACACCTACTTTGTTTATCGCAGCTTTTATGGCTGCGATCTGGTGAAGAAGCTCGGGGCAGTCTCTGTCTTCTTCCACCATCTTTTTGACTCCTCTCAGGTGTCCCTCTATCCTGCTCAAGCGGTCGATTACTTTCTTACGGTGTTTATGGGTTGAAACCATCGCACTCATCCCATCCCCCCGGAGGGGATATAAAAAGATTCTGTAATCAACGAGAAGTGTGACGAATAATATCACCACTTCATAATGGGTTCACGCGCTTGTGCGCGTGCATCGCGAAAAGGTCGCTGTGTGTGGCCTGCGTGAATCGTCGTATCTTTTATGGTATAGGGTTACAGATGAGAAAAAAGGAGAATGATGAGGATTTTAGCTATTTAGGTAATCAATGATCGTGCCTGCGTGGACCTTCGTGACTGTGAGAAGATCGCTCACGGTGATGTGCTCATCAGCTGCCGCCATGTTGTAGGCCTTTGGACCATAGACTATGGATGGCACGTCCATCGTCCTGTAGAATCTGCAATCCGTTGCGCCCGGCGTGAAGCTCAACAACGGCTCGTCATCGGTCACTTCTGCCGCGTTCTTGTACACTATCTCACAGATCTTCTCGCTTGGCAGAGTGTAGGTCGCAGGAAATATCGTTGTCGGATCCTTGAGATATTCGTAGCTTATCGAAGGCTCCGTTTCAATTGATTTTTCCAATGCTTCATCGATCTCCTTCCAGGTTACCCCCACCGGGACCCTGACGTCGACCTCCACCTCACAAGTGCCGGGCACGATGTTGACCTTCGAACCGCCCTTGATTATCCCTATGTTCACCGTGGTCCATTTCAGCAGCTGGTTCATCCCAGGGGCGCCCTCGTGGCCATACTGCTCGTCGAACCCCTTCATGGTGCTCTCGATCATCTTCTCGGTATCGTCCGTGAACTTCCCCTTAATCTTGTTCATGTTCACCACGGCCGGGAGCACCTTTATCATCTTCATGATCGCGTTGTCGCCTGCGTACCCCGCCCAGCTGCCGTGAGCCGGCTTTCCCTGAGCCTTCAGCCTGTATCTCCCGGAGCCCTTCTCGCCTATTCTCACCGTCAAGCCCGAGGGCTCGGCGTTGAGGACGGCGTCTCCCTTCAAATCAGGCCTGTTCTTCAAGAGCCACCCGGTGCCCCACTGGCCGCCGGACTCCTCGTCGGACACCAGGGTCAGCGTGAGCTTGCCGGGCAGATCCAGGCCCATCTCCTTTATCAGGCAGAAGCTGAAGAAGGTGGCGGCGACCCCCCCTTTCATGTCGCTGGCGCCTCGGCCGTATATCCTCCCGTCCTTGACCTCGCCAGAGTAGGGATCGACACTCCAAGGCTCCCCCACTTCCGCGGGGAACTGATCCAAGTGCCCATTGAGCACCAGATGGGGGCCTTTCTCGGATCCCTCTATGGTGGCCACGAGGTTCGGGTTTCCCTCTCTGGCCTCGAAATACTCGACTTCAAACCCTCTCTCCTCCAGATATCCCCTGAAAAATATTGCCAGCTCCGTCGTGTCACCAGGCGGGTTGTCGCTGGGGATCTTGATTGTGTCACAACACAGTTTGATGATCTCATCCTTCCTGCTGTCAATGGCCTTCCAAATCTTTTTCTTCAACTCTCGAGTTCCTCCTTTAACGGACATTGTGGTCAACCTTATGATGCCAGATGTTCATTTAATATTTATGTCAATTTTTCTCATTGGTATTTGAAATTTTTAGATAAACGTGTAAGTATGTGGAATGCACGCGCATGGGAATCCCATTTAGATTACTCATGGAAGCTTTCTGTTTCATACGTATCGATCATTCCATCGTTTTTTCTAGTCACTTCGTTCACGAGGCATTGCTTGCGCAAGGGGAGGGCCAACCCAATCCGGATAAGGAACCCCGGCTTCAAACTCCTCTTTCACCATGGCCAGGCCCAGCTCCACCAGCTTGGCGTTCTTCGGAACAGCCGTCTCGATGTCCCATCCTCTCAGCTCCAGATAGTCGTCCATCATCTCGTCGTAGTCCTCGATCCTACAGACGTTACCTTTGCTCAATCCGTCCGCTTGGGGTTCAGCGAAATACCTCGGAGGGGGGACCATGTGCTTCCTCTTGACCCCCTCCCTGACGTTGAACGACTGCTCCAACGTGTAGACCCTTTCGCCGATCTCCCAGAGCATCTGGGCGGTGAAGACGACCCCCGTGAGAGCCGTCAAGATCTCAGCGGCCTCTTCCCCATACAACGGATAGAGCCCGTTCTTGCAGACGCTATAGCAATCAAACAAAACCTGCACGTTCTGCGACGAGACCGTCGCGACGTGCTTCCCGTGGGTCGAGTACCCCCCTCTTCCCATCTCCGGGTCATCGAGCACGTGGGCCCAGTATCCGATGTGGCCGCCTCCCACCTCGCCCCGCAGGTGGTCGCACCCCCGCGTCGACGTGCATCTCTGGATCATCAGGTTGTTCTTCCCACGAAAATCGGGATACGAGGCAAGGCCCAAGACATGGATGCAGTGCCAGAGAGCCTCCGGACCCAGTATCCGTCCAATGTTATAATGGCCCTCAGCCAGGAGGTTGCCCAGTCTTCCATCTCTATAGGCGGTCTTCTTGACTAGCTCCGTGATCAGCTCGGCGTCGCCCCATTTCAGTTCCAGCCCGTCCGTCTGTTCCTTAGTCAGCAGCCCTTTCTCGTAGAGATATATCGCATACGCTATGGTCGTGCCGTGATTGATCGATATCCCCAGTTGATTGTACAAATTGTTCAGGTGGCAGGCCTCTCCCCAGTCGTTGAGGTCGTTGACGACCGCGTTGTATTTCACGATGTTGAACTCTATTCCGCCGCCCCTCAACCCGGCGTAAGGCCCCTCCTGCACCTCGTACCAGCGTTTACAGTGCGTGGGACAAACGCAGCAGCCACGCAGGCGCACGGTGTTCTCAAGGAGTCTGTCGCTCACGAAATTGTCATGGGCTCTGAATTTGGCCGTGGAGGCGTACCTCACCCAATCCCAGTTGTCCGCTTTGTTGACGTCCACCAGATGGGGGGTCCCCCTCAGGGCTCCGACGTTGTATATTCGATAGCTGCCCTCCCCCGCCAACGGAGGGCCGTGCACCTTCTTGTCGATGACCTTCCTCGAAAGCTCCATGAATCTGTCCGGGTCTGCCACGTTCACGCCAATGGTGCCTTTGACTCCAATGGCCTTGAGATTTTTCGAGCCAAACACGGCGCCTGGCCCACACATCCCGTGCGCATCGAAGGCGTCGGTGATGACGCAGGAGGTCCTCACGAGGTTCTCCCCGGCTGGGCCGATGCAACACACGCTGGACGCCTTGTCGTCCTTTATTATGGCCTCATTCGTGTGCCAGGTGGTCTCTCCCCAGAGATGGCCGGCGTCCTTAAGCTCCACGTTCTCGTCTTCGATCCAGAGATAGACGGGCTTCTTGGCTTTCTTCGTGAATATTATCTGGTCGTATCCGGCTTGCTTGAGACCCGCGGCGAACTTCCCCCCGGCGTTGCCATCCCCCAAGATTCCAGTCCAGGGGGACTTGTAACTCATGCTGTATCTCCCTGAACAGGGGAAGATCGTGCCGTTCAGCGGGCCCACGCCGATCGACAGAACGTTCTCTGGGCCGAGGGGGTCTATCCCGGGTCTGATCTCGTCCCACAGCGTCTTCTGGTTGAAACCCCGACTGCCCAGGTAAGTTAAGGCCTTGTCCCTCGTGAGAGGCTGTTTCTTGATTTCGCCGCTCTCCAGGTCAACCCTGAGCACGGTACCAGCCCAGCCGCACCATTCCTTCATCTCTAACGTCTACTCCTTCACGTATCTGAGCACCTTCGGGGGGCACCATTCGACGCACTTGGGCTCGCCACCGCAAAGGTCGCATTTGATCATCGCGTCCAATCTCGGAGAATGCGACATAGAATCGTATGGACACGCACGGATACAGGCTCCACAACGGATACACTCGTCAGCGTCTACAAGAACGGCACTTGTCTTTTTATCTCTGAACAGGGCGCCTTCCGCCAGCTTCGGGCACACGGCCATGCAAGGCGAGAGCCCCGGACACTGTCTGCACACGTCTATCTCGATGATCTTCGACGATCTCCCTTGAATCCAGTCCATGTCGTTGTTGACCACGTGTATTGCGCTCAACGCGTTGCTCGCGACTTCGAAATGGGTGAATGAGCAGATGGCCTCGCACGTCCCGCATCCGGTGCATTTTCCGCTGATCCTGGGTGGGGGTATGAACCTGCTTTCCTCCTCAAATGGTTCCACAAACCATCTGGGTCTCACCGCCAACAGATGTGACGGGATTTCTCTTGATTTTAATCCATTATTTAATGAAGTTTTATCTTCAGTTATATTTTCTTTTTTATTATATCCATTATTCAACTTGAAGATACTCCTCGTTTTTCTTTTTAGGTCTTTCGCCTTCTATTATAACGGATATTTTCCTTAGTTTCATGTATTATTAACTGACCCTTCATCCTTGAGCACACAATATAGCTATTTTACATTGGTTACATGTTGTATAGTAGACATATTCGATTAAAGAATTGGTTTGGAAAAGACGTCGGATAGTCCGGCTTCGTTGACGCGGTTTCTTATTTCCCCGACATCCGTGGTGTAGAGGCCCCTTTGTTTCATCCTCTCGAAATAGTGTCCCCCAGAGAAGGTGTATCTATTCTTTAGACCGGCTTCTGTCTTCATCTTATCATTCGTGTATGCGATGATGTCACCCACAGCGATGCTGTCCGGGATTATCAGCCCCTCCTCTCCCAACAGGTATTTGGCGCTGTTGTATCCGGCCAGACAGCCTGATGCGACCACCTCGGTGTGTCCCACAATGAGGCCTGACTTCTCCCCTGCGCAGAACAGATTACTGACTCCGTCGACTTTCAGAGCGTTGTCTCTCGGAGCCATCGCCGTATACCGTATGGAGTTGCCGATACCCCCCGCGTAGGGGTCCTCGTATCGAGCGTCCTCGAACCCCGGTATCTGCCTCAATAGCTCTAGGGGGAAGAAATGAGTCATCAGCTTTGCGAAACCACTGTCTAACAAGACGATGTTCTCAGCGTACTCCGACAGCGCGTATTGAACGCAAGCCTTCTTCGAGAGCTTGTCTTCGTCGACGAGGTTCTCGGGCAGGGGGATAACGACCGAACCGGTCTCATCCAGCTCCTTGACGATACTGGGGGAGAGGGTGTGCTTCATTATCTTGCACGCTCCGCTGAAGACACCCGGGGTCCCGTCTGCCCGCATCCCCACGATGTCTTTGACGCCCGCCTTTTCGCTCATGCTAACGCGGACCTTGAACGTGGGGCATCTGTATATGCACATCACGCATCCGTTTCCATATCTCACACAACTCGCTGTGTTGGCCGCAGTGCCCGTGCAGTCGATGAACACGTCTCCCTCAACATCTTCCCCCTCATCGGATTTGACGGAGACAATGGAGTCCCCCTCCTTCAACACATCAGCGATCCTGGTCTGGAAACGGATGGAGACGCCTTTTTTTCTCAGCAATCTCAGCACTTCGGGCTCGATTTTAGCTGCATCGTAGAGACTAGCGTGTTTGTGGCCTGGAAACTCGATGTTGACGTGTCGAGACAGCGCGTCCATGATGTGGAACAGATCCCCTCCGCCCATGGCGATCATTTCCTCGGCGGCCGTGAAACGCCCGTTGTTCCTGAATATCCCGCCGACTAGGCCCGAGCCCAATAACATGTCTGTCCTTTCCAGTAGCTCGACCTCTGCTCCGACCATACTTGCTGTCAGAGCGGCCGCGCAACCGGACCAGCCTCCTCCGATGATCACAGCTTTTCCCATATCGTTCAACTCACAAGTCTCTTCATGACCAACCCTTTCTTTTCGCGAGCTCGAATAAGGTGTAAATCCTCGATATTATCTTAAATGATTACCTGTTTCAAATTTTAACTGAATAAAACCCAAAAGATAATCACATTGGCGTCTGATATCCCTTCTCTCCCAACAAGGATTTAAGAGATAGCCCACGAGCCATATTTTATGGCGTTAGATCTCGTCATCAAGAACGGGAAAGTGGTCACCCCCTTTAATGTCATGAAGGCTTCCATTGGAATCAGCGACGGGAAAATTGTGTGGCTGGGTGAAAACAGTGTCTCGCCATCCGCCGAACAGACTATAGACGCTGAGGGCAAACACGTGATTCCGGGATGCATCGACGTCCACGTCCACTTCAGAGAGCCCCTGAGGCCGGACAAGGAGGACTGGTCGACCGGCTCCAAGAGTGCGATCTGCGGTGGCGTGACAACCGTCCTGGACATGCCCGAGTCCGTTGAACCCACCGTAGAAGGCCTGAACAAGAAACTTGACTCAGCCCGGTCGAAATCCGTCGTCGATTTCGGTTTGTATGGTCGCCCCACCACTCCTGAAAGTGTCGAGGCGCTATCCAAAGCGGGCGTGATCGCTTTCAAGATTCTACTGGGTTACGAACAGTTTATCCCGGATGACGGGACCTTCTTCCACCTTTTGAAGGCCATCGGTGAAACATACCTCCCAGCGGCCGTCCACGCCGAGGACATCAACATAGTGAAATCGCTTCAAGATCGCCTACCGAAAGAGGGAAGGAGGGATATCGAGGCCCATGAATTGTCTCGGCCCACCTTTGTCGAGGAGGCGGCCATATCTAAATCATTGATACTGGCAAGAGCGGCAGAGTGCCGGTTGCACATCGCCCATGTCAGCACCGTGGAGGGCGCAGAGCTTATTGGTAAAGCGAGGGCCTCCGGTCAGGAAGTGACATCTGAGACCTGCCCCCACTATCTCATGTTGGGCAATTCGGACCTCGACAGGCTCGGCCCTTACGGCAAGATAAACCCCCCGGTTAGGGGCACCTGGAAAGACATGGAGGGGCTGTGGACGGCGCTATCCAGGGGAGTCATCGACTGCATCGCCACCGATCATGCGCCACACCTGATGGCGGAGAAGGAGGTGGGATGGGAGAACATCTTCGAGGCCGCCCCGGGGGTCATCGGCGTCCAGACGATGCTTCCCCTCATGCTGACGTCAGTCAACGAGGGAAGACTGTCGTTGTGTAAGATGGTCGAGCTCACGTCCATGAACCCCGCGAAGATATTCAACCTCTACCCGAGAAAGGGGATCATCCAGCTCGGTTCCGACGCCGACCTGGTTATCGTCGACATGGACCGGAAGGGAACGATTCGCGCCGAGGATCAACATAGCAAGATGCCCTTCACCCCCTATGACGGCTGGGAGGTCCAGGGCGTCCCCGAGATCACGATCCTGAGGGGCGAGGTGGCGGTTCGGGACGGAGAGCCGACCGTTACACCAGGATACGGCGAATGGCTTAGACCCTTGCCCGCAACTGACTCGCCACGAGCTCGCTAGGGTCATTCCTTTAGCAGCATCCTCTCCAGCAATATGCAATAGAATCGGGCCGCATCATAATAATCGGCTATTGAAACCATCTCATTGTCCGAATGAGCCAATGAATAATCTCCAGGGCCAAACGTGATGCAATCAACGTTATTATGACTGAAGAAGCCCATGTCCAGCGCTGATCTCTTGTAAACGATTCTTTCCTCGCCAAACACCTTCTTGCAGGCCCCCTTGGCCGCCCTGACCAGTTCACATTCGGGGTCCACCTTGTGCGGGAACTGGAAATTCAAGTGTTCATCGAAGCTCACCCTAAGTTCTGGTGACGGGTCTCCCAGATATTCTTTAAACTGCCTCAGGGCTTCTGTTGGTTCTTCACCAGGGATAAGTCTCCTGTCGAGGACGAGTCGGGTGTATGCAGGGACCGTATGCAGGGCATCGGGCCATGTCTTTATCGTGGTTGGAGTGAGGGTCGCCCTGCCGATATCTGGATCTTCCTCAAGGAGCGGAAAATTGTATACTTTTTCCAGAATCTTGTGGAGGCCATCGATGGAGTTTTTTCCTTTCGCGGGATCACTGCTGTGGCACGAGACCCCTTCGATGGTTATCCCGATATCAATCCTTCCCAGATTTCCGAGGCAGATCGTATTTCTGCTGGCCGTCGCCAGGATCGTTGGCCCCATTGGGACCTTTTGCTCTTTGAAGATATAGTCCACTGCCTCGTGGTTGCCCATCTCACCAGAATAGTTTGTCACGAAGATGAGGTCTCTGCGTAGCTTCGGCTCTGACTCGAAAAATGTCAGGAGGGCCTCGAGCATCGCTGCACCCCCCGATAACTGCTCGGTCGTGCTACGCCCCCACATGTACTCTCCCTCCAAGCCGAACTCTTTTCCATCGACAATTTTCGGTGTGTAGGCATCCGGCATGTTCTCAGCCGGGTATGAGCCAGCGTATGTGCATACGACGAAAGGCGGGTCAGATGAACTCCCCGTCTTCCTGGCTATGAGGTTCCCCCTTTCATCCAGCATCACATCATCAAATGGCATTTGCTCGATCATGGGCTTCACGATTTCAGCGATGAAGCCCCTCACTTTCTCCATTTCATCCTGAGGATGTGGATAGGCGATCATTTTCCTCAGTATTTCGAGTGAACGTCTCTTATCTATGGAAGTCATGGTTCAACCCTCATATTCTTCGAAGAGCGTCCGTCATGTAAAGTACTTGAATTTAGCAGCGACCTCTGGGAACTGCGGATACTTTCGATTGAAGGAGCTCCAGATCTCCTCCGAAGCCTTTTGGCCTTCGGCGAGAACCTTCTCCTCGTCTATCGTCCTTATTACTCTATCTTTCATGACCATCTCCCCGTCGATGATCACGGTCTCCACATCATTCCCGTTTGCGTAGTGAACAAGGTTAGCCGGGAGATGGAGTGTCGGTGTGAGATGGGGCTTTTTCAGGTCGACGACGATCACATCAGCCTTTTTCCCGACCTCCAATGAGCCCACCTCTCCGCCCAGCCCCAGTGCCCGAGCAGAGCCGATGGTCGCCATCTCCATCGTTTCGAAAGGAGTGGGGACTAGGTGGAGGGATTCGGGGTCCTTCTGCCTGACATACTGGAGGGCCAACCAGTTCGTGATCCTCATGATCTCGAATGGATCGTGGAGGATGTTGTCGCTTGCCAGACCGATGTTTTTCACTCCTCCCTTGAGCCAGGGCATCAGGGGTGTGGGCAGCCCCCTTCTGATGAAATTGTTTGGGCAGTGAGCGATGTGTGTGCCCGTGTCCCTGAGTATGCTAATGTCTTTGGGGGTAAGATAGACGCAGTGGGCGGCTACCGTCCTGGGTCCGAGGGTGCCTGCCTCCTGCAGATACTCTACCGATGTCATCCTGTGCCGAGTCCTCATCACATCCAGCTCTCGGGTGCTCTGGGCGATGTGGATCATGATCCCGACGTCTCGTTCCTCGGCCTTGGCGTTCACTTCCTTGAGGATCTCCTGGGTGAGAGTGTCGGGTGCGTGAGGGCCGAAAGCACAAGTAATTCGACCGTTTTTAGCCCCGTGCCACTCATCAATGAGCTTCTCATTGGCTTTGATCTGGGCGTCTGCTTCTTCAGGTTGATACTTGAAGATGGAGGGATAGACGCCACTCACGATATCGGCCTGATGTATCTGCTCGCTGACGACTCCCCTCATGCCTGTTTCGGCGATCGCCTTCGCTACGATCCTCGATCTCTGATAGTTGTCTCCCGTGCACGTTGTCCCGAAACGAATGAGCTCCAAACAACCGAGCCGGCTTATAGCGTGTAGGTGTTCTTCCTCGATGAAGTCCTTCACGACGAAGGTGAAGGTCATATTCGGGAAAACATCCGCTATCCCTCTGAAGCATTCCGTGGCCACGTGAGTGTGAGCGTTGACGAAACCCGGCAGTATTGCCCCCCCTTCGGCGTCTATGATCTCGTCGTAATCCGCTTGAGGGACATCCTCGATCTTGCCCACAGAAGAGATTTTTTCTCCATCGATGGCAACATAGCCTTTTTCAATTATCTTCTGAGTCCCGTCGAATGGTATCACCGTACCATCTCGAATCAGAATTTTAGCCATTATTATCTATTCAACTGAGGATAATTTAGTATATAATCTTCACTGAAGTACTAGCGTTATCTTCATTAATGAGATGGCAATTGCTGTTAAACATTCACCTTTTTATAATGCAGAAGGTGTATCTTCAGCAAGGTTATTAAAATGTGTCAGAATGTTAGAACACTATTTTTTTTTAATGAAAATAATAGTGCAAATAGGGGCGAAGAAATCGATAGAAGAATAGTATTGCATTTATGATCAACTGGTTTCCCGCGCACATTTTATAATCTTTTCAAGTGAAGATATACTATGTCATCCCTCCTGATTTACAACGGTCGAATCGTGGACGGTAGCGGAAGCCCAGGGTTCAATGGGGATGTCCTAATCGAGGATGACCGGATAGTCGCGGTCGGCAGAATCACCAACACAGGCGCAGACATGAAAATCGACGCCAAGAAAAAGGTGGTCTGCCCCGGCTTTTTCGACATGCACTCCCACTCGGAGTACTCGTTGCTCGTGGATGGAGACGGGATCAGCAAAGTTCACCAAGGCATCACCACGGAGGTCACCGGAGAGAGCACGTCGCCAGCCCCTCTGAAGGGATTGGCCCTCACCGAGGCGAGGCTCAGGCTGAGGCAATTCGGGATTGAGCCAACCTGGAAGACCCTTGGAGAATATTTCCAGAAGCTCGAGGAGTCTGGGATGTCGGTCAACCTCGTCTCATACGTCGGCCACTCAACAGTCCGCCAGTGCGTCTTCGGGAACGAGCAGAGGCCCCCGACCGACACAGAACTAAGAGAGATGAAGAGGTTGATTGTCGAGGCGATGGACGACGGGGCCTTCGGGCTGTCGAGCTCCCTCTCGCACCCTCCGGGGAACTACGCGGACACTCACGAGTTCACCGAGCTGTGCAAGGAGGTCGCCTCTCGTTCAGGCATCTACACGCGGCATCTGCGGGACGAGGGAGACCACATCTTGGAGGCCGTACAAGAGCTCATCGAGGTGGGGAGAGCCTCGAGATGTCCGATCGAGATATTCCACCTCAAGGTGGCTGGGGAGCGCAACTGGCACGTCCTGACTCCCAAGGTGCTCAGCACCATCGAGGAGGCGAGGAGCGAAGGAGTGGACATCACAGCGAGTCAATACCCATACGAGTACGGTTCAGCCGGCCTCGCCAACTGCATGCCTTACTGGTCTCGGCAGGGAGGGACGGGGGAGATGGTTAAACGGCTCGGAGATCAGAGGACGAGGGAACGCATCAAGGAAGAGCTGGAGTCCGGATGGCCGGGATCGTGGTTCAAGGAGACGAGCGGCGGCTGGGAGGGAGTCATCGTCTCAACGGTCGTGACCGAAAAAAACCGTGAGATACAGGGGAAATCCATAGCCGAGATTGGCAGAATCCGCGGTGTTTCTCCGGCAGACGCCTATTTCGATATTCTGGTGGAGGAGGGCGGAACCGTGATATCGATGTATCACTGGATGTCCCCAGAAGACATAAGCACCATAATGCAGAAGCCCTGGGTCAGTTTCTGCACGGACGGATATGCGGTCAGACCTGAAGGCCTGCTCGGGAAGGATCACCCCCATCCGAGGTACTACGGCACATTCCCCCGCATTCTTGGCAGGTACGTCCGTCAACGAAACCTGCTTACCCTGGAGGAGGCGATCCGCAAGGCCACCTCCCAGGGGGCATCACGTCTGGGGATCCACGATAGAGGGTTGATCAAACGGGGCCTGTACGCTGACATCGTGATATTCGATCCAGACACCGTGATCGACACTGCAACGTATCAGGATCCTCACCAGCTCCCTGTTGGTATCGACTGGGTGATCGTGAACGGGAGGATCGTGGTAGAGAAGGGAAGACATACTGGAAGCCGCCCTGGTAGGGTTCTGCGATCATACCAGAGATCCAAGTGATCCTTTTTCCCCCTTCAGTTAGATTATTGAAGTCCAGTTTTATCACTGTTCATGATCCTAAGCATTTGACCGATGACAGAAAAAATGAATAAAAAAGGTATTCTATTCCTTCACTTCTACAATCGTGTCTTTCAGGGGCATCCTCGCGGATTTTATCGGCGCCTCATCAGGCCATCCGAACGCCACGTGGGTGTCCATCCTCAGATAGTATGGGAGGTTCAGGTGCTTGCGAAGCCTCTCGATCTGGATGGGTCTATGGGTCAGCCAGACGCCGCCGAGGCCGAGGGCGTGGGCCATCAACATCATGTGGTCAGCCACCGCAGCAGCGTCCATGTAGATGTTTTGCGGGGTGTGATCCGGGAAGCCCATCCAGTCGTAGATCCTCATGTCGCTGCAGATGACGATCTTGACGGGGGCCACTCCGACGTCGCCCTTGATTATGTTCATGCTCTCCTCGTCCTTGAGGACCAGGAACCTCTGGCACTGCATGTTGCACGCGTTGGGGGCTGCCTGGCCTGCCTCGATTATGCGCTCTATCATCCAATCGGGTACTTCCTCGTCCTTCCACTGCCTGATGGATCTCCGCTGGAAGATGAGCTTATCCACTGCCTCCATCTCTTTCTCTGTGAAGGGTTCGGGTAGATTCGTGTCCAGGACGACCTCCTCGTTCACCGTCACCTTTTCCGCTAGCTCAACATAATTGAGGGCCCATTTAATGTCCGAGTCGTCCATCGGGAGGTTGCGCTGCTCCCATGCGTTGAGGAGGATCTTGGCTTGTTCCCCTAGGTTTGGAGGGGCCTTCCTCTTTCCGCTCAAGATGTGGTACAGGCTCACCTCAACCGTATGGTGGGCCCTCTCATGGATCAAGGCCCTCAAGACTACTGGGTCTAGGGCCATGAGTTCGTCCCAGGTCATGTCCTTGTCTTTTATTCTGAACGTCTCGCTCATTGTCAGTACAGTTACTGATCAGCACCATTATTTTAAAAACCATATCATGATCACACTACTGATTATGTTAAACTGAAGGAATAATATCATATTGTAAAATGGTTTGATTAGTGTCTATCTGCTTGTGATCACGATACCTTTTATTTATTTAAATTAATTTATACTCAGAAAATTGTCACAGAGAAAATACGAACACAAATATGGATCAAATCCCAGCACTACTAATGAATCGATAAAAAGGCTCATTAAATGTGTTTGATCTGTTCCATTCAATTTATATAATTAAAAAAAAGAGGGGTCCATGATAACCATGGCAAACTACGATTTCGAGAAGTATATTGACCGCGATTATCTAGTAAACACTCTTGTCAGGCTCCTCAAAGAGGACTGTATTGTACCTCTCGGCACGGATACGTTGGTGGAGCCGGATTATCCAAAGCTCGTCCACTACGTTCAAGACGTCATCAGGCCAGAGCTGGTGAAGTTAGGAGTCCACGAGATCTACGACATGCCAAAGAACCAGATTGTGGCCAAGCTGGGAACAGGTGAGAAGGACAAGAGCCTCCTGATAATGGCTTACACTCCGGTGCAGCACTACAACTGGATGAAGGACCCGCTCTCAGGCAAGATCGCAGTCCCCGTGGAGCACGGAATAGACGAGCCGTGTGCCTTCGGTCAGGGCGCCAGCCAGAACAAGTCCCACTTCACCTCGATGTTCACTCTCCTCAAAGCCTTCAAAGAGGCAGGCGTCGAGCTGAAAGGCACACTGTACTTTGCTGCGAACAACGAGGGGAGAAGCAGCCACGAGTGCTCTTGGTCCATGATCCCCCATCTGGATCCCAAGCCGGACTTCGGGATCATCCTCATCGGCGGCGGGAACAGGCTCTCGGTGGCAAACAGGGGTAGAGTAGACGTCCTGATTCACATCAAGGGGAAGGAGACCCACTCGAGCAATCCCGAGGGGGGGCTGAACGCCATTGGTGGCGCCGTCGAGATTCTGAACAGGATTAAGGCCATGAAGTTCACGAAGACCCATCCCAAGCTGGGAGGGCAGCACGCAATCCCCTACCAGCTGATATTCGATCCGATCGCCCCGCACACACTGCCCAACTACGCTAGGATCAAGATCGACCGAAGGCTTCTCCCCGGGGACGACGAGGACGAGGCCGTCGAGGAGATCAGGAAGGCCATAGGGGACATGAGCCCCTACGTGGTAGATGTCGAGAAGGATGTCGTCATGCTTCCCTCTGTTGTCGATGAGGGCTCTGAGATAGTGAAAGGGTTCCAGAAAGCCATAAGCTCCATCGATGGGAAGGGCGCTGAGCTGGTCTACGGGAAGGGGGCCTACGATGCAGGAGGTCCCACGAGCATGGGGATACCCACGGTAATGTATGGTCGGCCGAAGAACGGCAGGGCCCTCCTTGGGGATGACTTCGTCAGCCTGAAGGGCGTCGAGGAAGAAGCGATAATACTCGGCAAAGTGATCATGGATATGCTCGGGTAGGACCCCTCAACCCTCAAATACTATTTCTAATTCTCCTTTCTCCAGGTTTTTCTCCCTGACTAAAGCGTCGAAATCGCTCTGTGCCTTAGGAGGCAGATCTAATCGCTCAACGGACAGTATTCCTCTCTGCCCGATTCGATGTGGCCAGGTGATGTAGAGATCGTGTTGGGGACTGTAGCCTGAGACGTAGTGGACGTCCCCTCTATCCTCCGTTACGCTCCTGATGAGCTTCGCCAGCAGTGGGGCAGTTGCAAGGTTCCTTTTCACCCCGGCGAGCTTCCCGATGTCGGCCAGGAAAAATCTGATCTTTGAGGACACCTCATCGTACTTCTCCTCCGAGTTGTAGACCGGTATTGTCCTGTGTCCGTGCTCCCCCACCACCCCAACTCCAGCCGAATCGATCGAGAGACCCTCAAGGGTGTATATCAGACGGTTGCGATCCAAGTCTCCGCCGAATCCAATCACCTGTTCAGGGGGGAAATTCAGCTTTCTCTGGACGTATAAGGTTATGACATCAACGGGGCCTGCGATGACGATGAGGATGGCTGTCGGCTTAAGTTTGACGCCCTCCAAGATGCTGTCGATTATCCGAAGGTTCTTCCTCATGACTTCTTTGGAGGTCTCACTGTACTTAGCCTTGAACCCGGCCGTGATAACTATCACATCAGCCTCGGCAATACTGTCATTGGACGATGCGACTATCTTGTGAGCCTGCAGAGGCTTATAGCTGGCCACGTCCATGATGGCGGCCATGGCCTTCTCATCGGCACCACGACTCCCTATCGCAAGTATCTTCTCAATATTTTCCACGTCTACTAGGTATTGTAGGAGGTTAGCACCTACATTCCCACAACCGACAACTGCAACTATCATCTCAAACCCCACATCGTGTCTTGTTCGAATTACATGAGATTAGCAATTGATTTTATTAGTTTCGTAAAAAAGGGGAAGAATACTGGTCAGTGGAGTACATTGAGGTCCCTCATTTCTCCTTCATGCAGACGTCTGCGATCGTCAGCGTCAGGACCTTGGCGCAGTCCACTATCTGCGAGATCGGGCACCACTGGCCCAGCCATACATCTTCTGTCGTGGGGCCCGGGCCGTAGCTGATGGCTTTGGACCCCGCCTTGAAGAGGTGCCCGCTGTCGTTTGAGGCATAGGCGCCCCCCGTTACGATCCCGATGGACTCGGGGGGGATGCGCCCCACCTTCCGCGGGGGCGAGCCTGTCACGTACTCGTGGTTGCTTGCCAGGGTCTTGACGATGAACTCGTCCTCAGACGTTGCGCAAGGGGGGAGTCCGTCCGCCGGGCGATGAATGCTTGGGGGGAGCCTCTCTCCGACCTCCAGTTCATACACGAAGTCGGGATCCTCTGCCCTCATGCGCTCTAGAATGGCCTTCAGATCTTCCCCGATGCTCTCCGGGGTCATTCCAACGCCGTAGCGAACATCCACTCCAATACTGCAGATGTCGGGCACGAAGTTCACAGCCTGCTTGTACTCCTCGCCAAGCCCTCCCTGGATCCAGCCGATGTTCAATCGCGGGAGACCGGGGAGCTCCGGGTCTGGGGTCGGATCCGTAAATCCTATCCCGAACCTCGTCTTCTCTACCGGTGTGAGAATCAGGGGTCTCAGGGTCTCGATGACCTTTATCGTCTTATCGATCGCGCTGACGTTCTTGGCATAGTGCTTCGCGGACTGGTGGATGGAGACGCCCTTGGTCGTAATCTTGATGTTCACCATCCCTGACATGTGGGTTCTTATGCAGAGTATGGAGGGCTCCGTCACGATCGTGGTGTCCGGCACAATCCCCTTCTCCACGAGGTAATAGGAGCCCGATGATCCCTCACCCAGCTCGCCCACCACCGGGGCTATTATGAGGTCGCCCTTCAGCTCAATGCCGGCCCTCTTCGCAGCGACGGCCGCCATGAGCATGGAGGCCACCCCGGCCTTCATGTTGGCTATCCCGTGCCCGTAGAGTCTGTCCCCCTCGACCCTGGGTGTCCACGGGTCCTCAATCCCCAAGGGGAGCTTGTCAACATCAATGTGGCCGTTGAGCATGAGGGAGTAGCCGTTGCCGGTCCCCTTGATTATTCCTAGGGGCTGGAGCCTCCCTGGGTCCACCTCCGTGAGCTCGGTCTCGATGCCGTTGTCCTCCAAGAACTTGGCCACGAACTTCGCCGCCTGGGTCTCGTCGCCCGAGAGGCTAGGTATGGATATCAGGTCTTTGGCAAGCTGCAGGACCTCCTCGTCCTTAACAAAGGAGAGGAGCCTATCTTTCTCAGATGTCATGGAAAAACTGTCTTTGTTTCTTACTTAAATATGTGACGAGTAAGCTGATAACCGAAAAAGGAGTTATTTAGGATGTAATAAATTATAAATCTAAACATGAGGATACTCCTGAAACGAAAACATGCAATGCAAGTTTAAACATTTATTTTAGATTATATCTCTCTTTAAAGCAAGACCTTTTATTAGTTACAATCGAATGAGTTGGCATTGTGACTAACATGGAGACAACGATCATAGAGAGAGGGATCGTGCTAACCAACGACGAGGAGTTCCGTATTCTCAAGAACGGGGCTGTTGTCGTCGAGGGAAACAAGATCGTCGACGTTGGTGATACAGACGAAATCAAGAGAAGACACTCGGTGGACGTTGTGATAGACGCTCACGGGAAGTTGTTGACCCCAGGATTCGTCGACGTACACATGCACACCAACATCGTCAGGAGCGCCAGCGCCAGCGTGTACAGCGACTACGCCAAGGGACTCGGAAGCGTGCACGACGTTTTCGACGAGGTCAGGACCCTTACGACACCTGAGACGGGGCGGGCCGAGGGGCTCCACGGTTACTCCGAGGCTCTGAGGTCGGGAATAACGACAATTCTGGATTTCTGCAGGCAGGGAGAAGCAAAGGGAAAGGCCGCAGAGGACATCGGCATAAGGGCCCGGATTGTGCCGATGATCTACGACGTCTATAATCCTCCGGCTTGCTCTGAGAGGCTTGAGGACGTGACCAGGCTCGTGAACGACACACACGACAAGCCTGATCTCCGAGTCAAGTTCTGGTTCGGGTTCGACGGGACGGAGACGTGCAGCACCGAGTCCATCGACAGGATCGCCGAGGAGGCCAGAAAATATCCCGGGATCGACATGCACACCCACAGCAACGAGTTCATGAGGGAGGTCAGCTACTGCAGGGGAAAGTTCGGCCTGGAACCCATCGCATACCTCGAGAAACACGGATGGACCGGGCCCAACGTGCTGATAGCCCACTGCGTCCACGTCTCCAAAGACGAGATAAAAATCATTGAGAAGACAGGCACCCGAGTGGCCTACCAACCACTGTGCAACAGCAGGACGGCCACCGGGGTCGCGCCCGTACCGGAGTTCCTGAGCAGAGGTATACCCGTCGGTATCGGGACGGATAACATGATGGGAGCCCCAATCAACATGCTCGAGGCGATGAGGGTGGCAGTGTACACCCAGAGAGTCATCCACAAAGACACAAGGGCGTTATCCAACATGCAGGCCTTCCACTTGGCGACGATGAGCGGCGCGAAGGCGCTGCGACTGGAGAACGAGATCGGCTCTCTGGAACCAGGGAAGAAGGCCGATATCGTCATGTTCAACCTTCGTAGATCCCACTTCACGCCCATGATACTGAACGATAGAACCAACATCGTCACACAGCTTGTAGCGATGGCGACCGACAGAGACGTTGACAGCGTGATGGTCGATGGGAAGGTTGTACTGGAAAACGGCGAGTTCAAGACGATAGATGAGGCCGAGGTCATCGAGAACGCTGCCGCAAAATGCTTCGAGCTTCTGGAGAGCTCAGAAAAGATACTCTTACATCACAAACGGATCATCTAGCGACAGCTAACTCCCTCAATACTTTTTTCATCTTTTCCGTGCCAATGCGTGGTCTAGAAGATATATTCGGTTTCTAATATGAGAAAAATGGTGAAAGGAAGGATGTTTCTTTATCTCTTCCTTCGTCTAGGTGCAGAGATCTATTGTCGTCATGGCGTATACTTTGGCTACAGTGAGCATGTCGTCGACAGCCATGTACTGCTCATCGAAGAAGCTGCCTCCGAGCTTCTCTGAGGTCTTGGCATTCTTGTTGCGTGGTCCGTAGGTTACCGAGATGATCCCCGCCTCGGACAGGTAGCCTGTGTCGTTCCCTGCGTGGGAGCCCAGGTGGTATCCGGCGCCGATCCCTTCCGGCTCCACTCCCCTAACCTGGACGTGGTTCTTCCTCACAAGCTCCACGATCGGCTCGTCCACCGGTGTGTCACAAGGGGGCCTCACCAGTAGCGTTGTGTTCCAGGGGTCTCTGTAGGTATCCGGGGGGAGCTCGATCTCGTACTCGAACTCGGGGTCCTCCTCCTTGATCGGATCCAGCACTTTCCGGAAATCGTTCACGACGCCCTCAGCCGTCATGCCTGGGACGGTCCGGATGTCGCACCCCATCGTGCAGAAGTCGGGCGTGTATGAGACCCTCCATATCGTGTAGTCCCTCGTCACGCCCCCCAATATTGAGCTGTAGACCATGCGGGGGAGATCTGGGACCTCAGGCTTCGGCGTGTGTGTTAACTCTATGTTCTTCAGGGCTTTGATGACCTTGCACATTTTCTCGACCGCGTGGACCGGCTTTATCACGTGGGTGTTCCCGACCCACACGGACTTGCCTATCGTGTTGATCAGCAACCTGATTACGCCCGCGGTGAACGTCCTTATCTTCAGGTCTGAGGGCTCCGGCACGAGGGCGTAGTCTGTCCGGTATCCGTGTTTCAGCAGATGGTATGTGCCCACTCCCCCCTGGAGCTCGCCGACGACTGGAGTGACCAGGATGTCTCCCTTCAGCGGAATCTTGGCCCTCTTCAGAGCTACCGCCGCGATCACCATGGCGGCCACCCCTCCCTTCATGTTTCCCACTCCCTGCCCGTAGAACCTCCCGTCCTCCACGAAGGGATCGAAGGGGTCCTTCCCCATACTCTTCCAGGACTCCACAGTGGCCATCGTCATCGGGTCGATGTCCGTGTGGCCGTTGAACATCATGGAGGGTCCCTCGCCGCTCCCCCTGAGCCAGCCTAGGGGCTGGAAGCGCCCTGGCTCGACCTCCTGTATCTCCACTTCAAAGCCGTTTTTCCTCATATAGTCCGCGAGATACTCGTTCACAGGGGTCTCATCGGGGGGATAGCTCGGGAACCTCACGATACCCTTGGCGAGCTCAACCAGTTCGTCTTCATCGATATACTCTAAAACTTTCTTTTTCAAATCCATCAAAATTATTCACTTTGTTTTCTTGTATACAATACGATATATATGTTTATTGCCTTTTAATAAGGGACTAATAAAAATTTTTATACTGTAACCATTTTATCTTCAATATAAGGCATCCAAATATTATGTAGATTCAATTTAAAGAAAATGGAGGTGTCTTCCGATCATTCACTCTTTTTATCTTTCATTGGTGTTGCAGATGTCGATTGCTGAGATCGCGAAGACCTTGGCCGTGGTCATTATCTGATGGATCTCCATGGAGTCCTCCCTCGACCCGTCTGTGTACTCGTAGTTGCGGAATATCGGCCCGTAGGTTGTCGCCTGGATCCCCGCTTCCTGCAGGTGGCCGCAGTCGTTGTAGGCGTACTGATGAGGCTGCGTCCAGACCACGCAGGGCTCGCCGGTAACGAGCTCGTGGTTCTCCGCCGCCACAGTGACCATCCTCGAGTCCTGGGGCAAGTTGCTGGGGGGAGCGAAGTGCTTGAAGATCGGCCATTCATCTGTGTACGTGGCGGGGGGTCCCTCCACCTTGAAATGGAAGTCGTCATCCTCCGTCTTAATGGCCTGTAGGGCCTTGACTATGTCCTCCCTGACGCTCTCCTCGGTCTGCCCTGGGACGGTCCTTACGTCGATGCCCATCGTGCACACCTCGGGGGAGCCCGGGGGGCACCTGAGGAAGCTGTGCTCCCAGCCGATCCCCCCGATGACCCCGCCGAAGTTTATCCTGGGGAGCTCCGGCTTCCCCGGGAAATATCTGTAGTCAAATTTCTTTTCGCGGCTCGCCTCCTTCAGAGCACGCCAGGCCTTCACCATTTTCTCGAAGGCGTCGACTCTCTTGTCCAGCCCGTATGTATGTATCAAGAACTCCGCGCATCCGGCCGTTGCGGTTCTTACCGTCAGACCGCTGGGCTCGGGAACGAGGGCGTAGTCGGTGACGACCCCGTTCTCGACCAGGAACTTCGATCCAACGCCCCCCTGGAGCTCTCCGACGACCGCGCACACCACGAGGTCGCCTTTTAGCTCGATCCCCGCCCTCTTCAGGGCGATGGCTGCAGCGACCATCGCCGCCACTCCTCCCTTCATGTTCTCGATGCCGTGCCCGTGGATATATCCCTCCCTGACGTATGGCTCATAGGGACCTTTCTTGGTCCACGTGTACATCAGGACGGGCCCGACGTCGAGGTGGCCGTTGAACATCATGGATGCCCCCTCACCCGCGCCGTTCATTCTCCCGATTGTCTGGAGCCTGCCCGGCTCGACTTCCTGATATTCCACCTCGAGTCCGTTCTCGGACATGAACTCGCCGAGAAACCTGGTGCACTCAGTCTCGTGTCCTGAATAACTTGGGAAGCTGCAGAGTTTCTTCGTTAACTCGATGACTTCATCTTCTTTAATATGTTCTAAAACTCTTTTTTTTGGATCAGTCATAAATCTTTTCTGTTTGGTCTATTTATATAAAATCTTCCTTCCTAATGGAATGTTATCCCCCTCATTCAATATGTATCTTCTAATTGGATACAAGAAAAAATCGAGGAAATTATGAGATTATGTTGATTGTGATGAAAAAAGAGAAAATATGTCTATTTTTCCTTTGTACACACTTCGACGGCGGTCAACGCAAGCGTCTTTGCACAGTTTGTGATGTCTGCAAGCAGGACCCTATGATACCTCTCGGCTTCCGGAGCGCCCGGCGTCTGCTTCCCCCTGGGCCCATAGGACACTGATTCGACTCCGGCGTGTGACAGGTGCCCCGAATCATTTCCCGCCATCTGCATTGGGAGCGGACCCACGACCGCTTTTTCTCCTAGGACAATCTCGTGGTTCTTAGCAACCACCTGGGCTATGTACGCGTCTGTGGGCGTGTTGCACGGCGGCATGAAAGGGACGCCGGTGGTCTTCCAAGGTTCCTCGTAGGTAGCGGGGAAGGCGTCTATCACATATTTTAGTTCCGGGTCCTCGGCCTTCAATTCATCCAGGACGACCTTTACATCCTTTATCACGGACTCTGGGGTCTGACCGGGGACGGTCCTGATGTCAACCGCTATCGTGCACATGTCTGGCACGAAGGATATTCTCTGCAGGCTCGTCTTCTTCCCGATGCCGCCCAGGATTGCCCCGGGGACGATCCTAGGCAGGTGGGGCTTCCCCTCGAACGGCGTATAGGTGAATCTCTTCTCCAAGCCCATCTTCTTGATAGCTTTCCAGATCTTGTACATCTTCTCGACGGCGTCCACAGACTCCTGCTCGTACATGCTGCCTACGTGGGCTGCCTTTCCGAGAGTGCGGATCAGGAGGATGACGACCCCTGCTGTTGCCGTCCTGACTTTAAGGTCGCTCGGCTCGGGTACCACGGCGTAGTCCGTCAGGACGTTGTTCCTCACAAGATAATCCGTGCCTACGCCCATCTGTAGTTCGCCGACGACACACGCCACCACGAGGTCCCCCTTCAGCTGGATCCCAGACCGCTTCACTGCGACTGCGGCGCTCACCATGGCCGCGACTCCCCCCTTCATGTTGCCGACTCCGTGGCCGTAGAAGGCTTCGTCGTCCATTTCTACCTTGAATGGGTCCTTCTTGTGATCTATCGTGAGTGCGTCTATGTCTATGTGGCCGTTGAACATCAACGATGCTCCTTCGCCGGTTCCCTTGATCCGGCCAACGACTTGGAACCTACCGGGCTCAACTTCCTGAAGCTCGGTGTCTAGCCCGTTTTCCTCCATGTATTTTAAAAGATATTCCGCCACCGGTCTTTCGTTCGGCGGAAAGCTCGGAATCTCCACGATTTCTTTACAAAGTTGGATTACTTCGTCGTCGTTTAAATACTCTAATACATCGGTAGTCATTTTAACTCGATTATATCGAATCATTTATAAAGATTTGTAGAAGTGATATCCATAACCTATAGGAAAAGTAGGTGTATAAAATGTCACAAATAAGTAACACTACGAAATATGCACTTGTAGCTGCAGTTTTAATAATCATAGTAGGTTCGGCATTGTATTACAATAACTTACAAGTACAAAAAAGAAAAGACCGGGAAGAACTTGAAGCAAGAATAGTGCCACCGATAGAGTATATCATGCACGGGCCAGCCACTCATCCAGAGCGATACGAAGTCACCCATAACTTCGCCGAGAACATCAAATTACTGGGGCTCGCCGTCGAGGAATCCCCACTGGATTTCATGGCGGCAGTTACCATACAAAGGATGTCGCCGTGGGACTACGATATCGGTACGGGCTCATGGCTATCCACAGCTGCTAGAATCGATCCAGATGTTCTGCTATGGGTGAACTACCACTCTTCACAGACCGTGGAGCGGGGTTCAAACATGGCGGGGTTGGAGGATGCGGAACTAGACCAGTTGCTGGAGGCTCAGAAGGCCGAGTACGATCTGGACGCGAGGCAGGAGATCGTCTATGCGATCCAGGAACGAGTTGCAGAGCTCATATCTACTATCCCCCTGTTCCATCACAAAGCTGTACAATTCTACAACCATGAAACTTTCTCAAATTGGCCTATAATTCAGGGATCTGATCTAGTTAACCAGATCTCGATAACGGAGATAGTGCCACTCACGGATAACAAGGTTGTAAACATTGGTTCGGATGAACCAACCGACGGATTCAGCCCCTTCGATGCGTCCGCTCAGATCTCTATCGATCTCATGTTCCTGTATGGACGAATACTCCAATACAAACCTGAAGGCGGCCTACAGGGAGACCATGCAGAGAGCTGGAAGGCAGTCGATGACACAACAATCGAAGTCACTCTCAGGAACGGACTATCATTCCACGATGGAGTGCCCCTAACCGCAGACGATGTCGCGTTCACGTTTAACTACATAAAGGACTGGGAGATCCCGGTCTACGCTGGTCTTATCGAGGCAATTGAATCGGTAGAGGCTGTGGACGCCGATACCGTGGTTTTCAACCTGAAATACCCCACTGCAACCCTGTACTCCACGACGTTCACCTTGGTACCCATCCTGCCAGAGCATATCTGGACGGATGTTGTCGAGAATGAGGGACTCAGCAACCCACAGGACTGGAACAACCCAGAGCCAATAGGGAGCGGTCCCATGAAGATGGTGGACTGGAACGTCGGTGAGAGCGTGGTCTGGGAGACCTTCGAGAACTACTGGAAGCCCATCAACGTCGAGGGCGCGATATGGGTAGAGCACCTGAACGTCGAGGGAAAGTTCCTGTCACTGAAGGCAAAGACAATCGACGCAATGATCGAGCCTATCTCAATCTCTCTGGAGGCTGAGGCAAGGGAGCTGGACTACTTAACTGAGATCGAACTCCTGGACATAGGCGTACCATATGCCATGATAAACATGAGGCGCTATCCTGGTGCAGACCTAGCTTACAGACAAGCACTTGCACACTCTTATGAATGGGACTATGCCGTTGATGTGGTCTTCAGAGGGGAAGCATACATGGGCTCGAACATGATCGCCAGATCCAATGTATTCTGGAACAACCCCGATGCTGACTTCTCGGAACTGTTTGAATTCGACATCGACCTAGCTCGACAGATACTCGCCGACGCAGGATATGAGTGGGACGACGAAGGAAGACTGCTCTATCCAGAAGCGTTAATGCCATTGATCGAAGCACAAGCTGAGCATTAGATGAAACAAAATAATAAAAATAACTCAACCCTTTTTTTATTACAATTCGAGAGTGAAAAAGATAGTTTTATATTATGTCGAAATCTGGAATAGGTTGATTCGATGGGAAGAAAGGAATTCATTATACGGCGTATAATAAGCGCAGTAATTATCATATTCACCACAACGAGTTTGCTCTTCTTCTTGTTCCGGATGATGCCGGGTGACCCTACGGCGCTCTACCTTGACCCTAGCTTGTCAGCGGAGGACAGGCTGAACATGGTAAAATACTTTGGCCTGGACAAGCCGGTGGGGGTCCAATATATCAATTACTTGAAGGGCATGTTCTCCGGGAATTTTGGGCGCTCGTTCTACTATAACGTCCCGGCGTTACAAGTGCTCCGAGATAAGATCTGGAATACCCTGATCTTGTCCGGTGTTAGCTTTGTTGTCTCCTATTCTATCGGGATATTCTTGGGCGCGACTCTGACGCGCCTCAGAGGAGAGATCGCTGAAAGGAGTGTTCTGGTCGTGTCGTTCCTGGTAAGAGCCACTCCTACCTTCTGGGTGGGAATCATCATAATAATGTTATTCTCCTTCAGACTAGGATGGTTCCCTCACTCGGGGATGCACACTCCGGGAATTATCCCGTCCGGCTTCGCAAAATATATCAGCGCCGACTTCCTGAGGCACCTCGTTTTGCCCGTTCTCGTATCTTCAATATACTATTTCTCGTTCCCTATGTTGGTACTGAGAAACAGCATGCTGGAGATTCAGGGGGAGGACTTTATAGAATTGGCCAGAGCCAAGGGGCTGTCCACGAGAAGCGTTCTCTTCAAACACGTCATGAGGAACGCGATGCTCCCTCTGGTGACCATCATGAGCGTCTACGTAGGAATGTCGCTGAGTGGGGCAGCCGTTCTCGAGTATGTGTTCTCATGGCCCGGCCTGGGAAACGAGTTGCTCCTGTCGATCAAGAGAGCCGATTATCCCGTTGCGCAGGCAGCGTTCTTCATACTATCCGTCTCGATGGTCGTGATGAACTTCATCGCCGACATGCTATACGGATACCTAGATCCAAGAGTGGTGTACAACTGATGAGCTTTAACGTATTAAGACCAATAAAGCTCTTCATTCGCAGGCAGATAGAGATCATAGGAACGAGCAAGCTCTCCATACTCGGAGGGCTGATACTATCATTCTTCTTCATCCTGGCGATTGTTGGACCATACGTTGCACCCTATGATCCATACAGCGTCGACAGAGATTCGCTTCTCAGCCCTCCCTCCAAGGAGCACCTGTTTGGGACATCATACCTTGGAAGGGACATCCTGAGTCAGGTCATCGTAGGAACAAAGGCAACCATCGTCGTGGGATTGACGGCCGCCATCATCACTGTGTCCATTGGTTTCATGGTTGGTCTGGTATCGGGTTATTTTGGCGGCTATTTAGACGAGGTGCTGATGAGGCTCACCGATCTTGCGTACTCTCTGCCCATGCTTCCATTCATTCTCGTACTGTCTGGGATGCTCCGGCCAAGCATGTGGAACGTCATCATGGCGATAGCGATATTGCAGTGGAGAGCGCCGGCGAGGGTCATCAGGTCCGAGGTGATGTCGATATCCCACAGGGCTTACATCAAGGCTGCGAAGATATCGGGGGCAAGCAGCGCGAGGATCATATTCGTTCACATAGCGCCCAACGTCCTCTCCCTGCTCTTCCTCTATCTCTCCGTGGTCACGGGTTGGGCGATCCTCACCGAGGCCACGGTGAGCTTTCTCGGCTTCGGAGATCCTTCGGTAATCACATGGGGCAAGATGCTCCAGACGGCTTTCGTCACAGGGTCGCTGAGAACCGCCTGGTGGTGGGTGGTTCCGCCGGGCATTTCCATAATGGTGCTCGTCCTATCCGTCTTCCTGCTAAGCCTCGCGTATGAGGAGGTTACGAACCCACGGCTCAAAGGGTATTGACATGACTCTGCTGGATGTAAAAGACCTCACCATCGCATACAGGGTAGGCAAGAGCCAGATCACGGCAGTCGACGGAGTCTCAATAGAGGTGGATGAAGGGGACATCCTGGGCATCGTAGGCGAGTCTGGCTGCGGAAAGACCACCTTCGGCAAATCGCTGCTCAAGCTGTTGCCTCCCAACGCGAGGGTTGTCAGCGGGGAGGTCATCTACAAGGGGAAAGACCTCCTGAAGCTGTCCGAGAAACAGCTCTCGAAGATAAGGTGGAAGGAAATCGCCTACATCCCCCAGAGCTCCATGAACGCCCTCGATCCCGTGTACAGGATATCGTACCAGCTCACGGAAGCCATACTGCAGCATGAGAAGGTCGACAAGAAGGAGGCCCTTGAGAGATCGATCAAGTACCTGGAGCTGACGGGGATCGAGAGCAAGAGGTTGATGGATTACCCCCACAACCTGAGCGGCGGTATGAAGCAGAGGGTCCTCATAGCCATGGCCCTTGTCCTCAACCCGAGCCTCATAATCCTCGACGAGCCCACGACAGCCTTAGACGTGATCAGCCAGGCGAAGATCGTGGACGAGATACTGAAGATGAGAGACAACTTCAGGACAACGCTCTTCTTCATCACTCACAACATCGCGTTGGTGGCTGAGATCTGTGAAAAGGTCGCCGTGATGTACGCCGGTAAGATCGTGGAGTTCGCGGACGTCAAGACGATCTTCAAAGCCCCCTACCACCCGTACACCATGGGGCTCCAGAACGCATATCCGTCGATAGTTGAGAATAAGGAGCTGATCTCCATCCCAGGGTTCCCCCCGGACTTGGAGAACCCACCGAAGGGCTGCAGGTTCCATACGAGATGCCCCTTCAGAGAGGCCATATGCTACGATACGGAGCCAGAACACGTGAAGATAAGCGAGGGACAGTGGTGTCTATGCCACTTCACGGAGAGGGCTGAAGAGTTCAGAGAGCTGGCGAAGAGGGAGTCCACGTGGAGGAACGCCTATGAGTCAGACTGACGCCCCGATCGTCGAGGTCGAGAACCTGAAGAAATGGTATCCCCTCAGGAAGGGGCTGATAGCCTCCATGCTCTCGAGAGGGCCTAGTAAATACTTGAAGGCCGTGGACGGCATCTCGTTCAAGATAGAGAGGGGCGAGTTTTTCGGGCTTGCCGGGGAGAGCGGGTGCGGGAAGACCACAACGGGAGAGCTCTTGGTGGGTCTCCAAGAACCCACGGATGGCGAGATAAGGTTCGGTGGAGTTAATCTAGAGTCCATAGCCCGCAAGGACTACAAGGCGTTCAGGAAGAAGACCCAGATGATCTTCCAGAACCCCTACGAGACCCTGAACCCAAGGCTCACGGTCCTTGAGACGATCTCTGAGCCGTTGAAGATCCATGGAGTCAGAGACCAAAAAGAGCGCTTGGCGCGAGTCATAGAAACCCTCGAACTGGTGGAGTTGAAGCCCCCGTCGAAGTACCTCAACAAGTACCCCCACGAGATGAGCGGGGGGGAGAGGCAGAGAATAGCCATAGGCAGGGCGATAACGCTCGACCCAGATTTCATCGTCGCAGACGAGCCGACTTCGATGCTGGACGTCTCGATCAGAGCCAGCATACTCAACCTCCTAGACGACCTGAGGAAGCGCATGGGGATAACGATGCTGTACATCTCCCACGACCTCTCCACCATAAAGTATCTCTGCGACAGGACTGCGATAATGTATCTCGGCAAGATTGTCGAGATAGGCCCGACAGATATCGTACTGCAAAATCCCGCGCACCCCTATTCGAAGGCGTTGATGTCGGCCATCCCCATCCCCGACCCCGATGTGAAGAGAGGTAAAATAGACATCAAAGGGGGGGTACCCGACCCCATCGATCTGCCTCCAGGGTGCAGGTTTATGCCGAGATGCCCCGTCGCTGATGACTCATGCAGCCAGGAAGAGCCTTCGCTGGTTGAAATCGAGAAGGGTCATTTCGTTTCATGCCGTATCAAAGGTGTCTAGAGATCTGCCGGTAGGTCGAGTCTCGTTCTTGAGAGTGACAGATTTAAATGGGAGATCCGTCGGATCACCCTGAGCTCCTTATGGAGTTGAGGAACCCCCTCAGCTCCCTGATGAGCTCAAGGGAGGCCTCGAACTCCTCGTCGCTCATCCCGATCAGGCTGGCGTACTGCAGTATCCGGCTCAGGAGCATCGGATTCATCGGTCCGAACTTCATGAAGTAGCCAGAGAAGCTGCAGTAGGTGCAGATCCCGTTCTCCACCGATGGGGCGCCCGGCGTCCTTATGCTCGTCTCGTGTAGCCCGGAGAGCCTCTCGGCGTTCTCCCCGCTGACCTCGACTCCGACGCCCAGCTCGTTGAGGCCGTTCAGGATGTCGAAGGAGCTCTGGTAGTCGTTCTCCTCCATCCTGTCCTCGTTGTAGATGAAGGTGTCCGCCGTGACCGCGTAGTGCCTCTCTATGAGGTGCCCCGACAGCCTCTCGGAGATCACCATGACGAGTCCGGCCTCCTGGAGCTTCCCGATGTGATGGTAGATGTTCTGGGTCGTCATGCCCAGCTTGGAGGCGATCTCCTTCACCGTGAGTTCGCTGTCCCTAAGGAGGAAGATGATCCTCCTCCTGGTCTCGTCTCCCAGGAGCGCGAAGGCCTCCTCGGTGATCGGCCTCAGCAGCCTGTTCGGATCGGGTGTATCCGTCATCGTGCCCACCATGTCCAACAGGTAAATGAGCGTCCAACATTTAAACGTCATTTGGTTATTAAAACATAATTATTATATCGGAGCCCAGAGATCTTTAAAAATAGTGAAAGAAATGGGCTCAGAGAAAGAGTCCTACCTGATTGTAGACATCAACAGCCACCAAACCAAAGCAGCCTTCATAGACTGGACCGGAGACGAATACGGAGTCCAGGGGACGAGCGAGACCACAACCACCGTGGATCCCCCCGAGCTCGACGTGACCATCGGCGTGGAGAAAGCCATCAGGGGCCTCGGCCAGAAGCTAGGAAGGGAGCTCTGGGTCGGCGGAAGGCCCTCGAGGGCTCATAGGCTCCTCTGCTCGAGCAGCACGAGCGGGGGCATCTACATGAACGTGGCCGGACTCGTGAGGACCATCTCCGCCGAGTCAGCTCAGAGGGCGGCCCTCGGGGCCGGAGCCCTCCTAATGGACGTCTTCTCCCTCGACGACCGACGACCCCGCTTCATGCTGATCGATAGGATGAGGAGCTTGAGACCCGAGATCTTCCTGCTCGCAGGCGGGACTGACGGCGGGGCGGAGGCCCAGGTCCTGGAGATGGCGGGTCTGATAGAGGCCGCTGACGTGAAGCCGAGGTTCGGAGAGGGTTACAAGCTGCCCGTGGTCTACGCCGGGAACGTGGAGATCAGGGAGGAGGTCTCGAAGGTGCTTGCTGAGGACAGGTACGCCACGAGGGCCGTGGACAACGTCCGTCCCCTCATCGAGACCGAGAACCTCGGACCGGCCAGGGAGGGGATCTACGACTCGTACATGGAGCACGTGATAGTCCACTCACCCGGATTCGACAAGTTGGTCGAATGGGTCGAGGGCAAGATAATCCCAAGCCAGGCGGCGATAGGGAAGATCCTCTACGCCTACGCCCAGGAGAGGGCGGTGAACCTTCTTGCGGTCGATGTCGGGGGGGCGACCACCGACGTCTACTCGGTCTATGATGGAGTCTTCAACAGGTCCCTCAACGCCGACATAGGGCTGACCTACGGGATCAGCAACATCATGAAGGAGGCCGGGGTCGAGAACATCATGCGCTGGATACCCGGAGGCATCGGCGAGAAGAAGGTCCGCAACATCGTGGGCAACATCATGGTATTGCAGCCGGAGTCTCTCTCGGACGAGGAGAGGATGGTTCAGCAGTCCGCCATCAGGGAGGCCATCAGGCTCGGGCTGGAGCAGCACAGGAACTACGCCACGAGGCTCAAGGGAGTCAGGCTGATACGGGATCTGGGGATGATGTTCGAACAGGCCCTGGAGCCCTCGATCCTGAACCTCAAGAGGACCCAGGTCGTCATCGGGAGAGGGAGCGTCTTCAACGACCCGGAGAACCTGAGGATCGCACCGCTGCT
>JAUWBQ010000023.1 GCA_030601645.1 Candidatus Bathyarchaeota archaeon
GCTCCGTAGAATCTCCCGAGGGGCACCCTCCCCTGGAGGTCAGAGCCCCCGCTCACGAGGACACCCAAGCCCCCGTCGGCCTCATGGGCGGCGCAGAACTCTTTCAGCTTCGAGGGGGTCTCGGCCCCCCGCATCCCGGCCAGATAGTGGCCGCTGCAGTGCTTGCACCTCAACGCGCAGCTGGACCCCGTGATCGAGACGCTGGGGAAGCGGGGCTTGGGATAGTAGAAGCGGAGTTCTCTGCCTGATTGGCGGTTACGAAGCTTGCCTGCGGTCACAAACAGTTCATCCGGAACCCCGTCTTGGGATAGTATGGTCTCCAAGTCTTTGCGGGTCATCCGACCTTCTTTGAGGGTGTCTAAATCCAACATGTTTTAACCTTTAACCCCGGCGACCTTTCCGTGGCGTAATCCACGACCACGGGTTAAAAAGGCTTTTTCGCCTGGGGGTGGCGCACGCTCGACTGCACGAATAGAGGTTATGTTACCTTCGAGACCCTGC
Source organism: Candidatus Bathyarchaeota archaeon (assembly GCA_030601645.1). The sequence continues at coordinate 502 of JAUWBQ010000023.1, forward strand.
AGAAAATGCCGGAGCACCGAGACTGAGTATGCTCGTCGGGGATCACCCGCCCACCAAGGAGTCGATGAGGATACCCAGTTCGGAGGTGATCCTGACCATCCGAGTATCCATGACGAGAATGATCTCCAAGGTCCTCTTCCTCCAGTCGTTGATGTTCCTGCAGGACACACAGTCGGGATATCTGCCGGTGAACCCCTTGCACTCAAGCAAGGAGTCGAGTCTCACAATCAACTCATCTGTCAGGGACATCCTCTCGGTGTAATGGTCGCGTTCAACGATCTTCCTCATCAACGTTCTGATGTCTCGCTCCTCTTCCAGATAATAAGGACAAACAGCGTTCACCGATTCCATTCCGCACACCACCATGACAACACTGAACCCCGTTCGTCAGACGCCTTTAATTGAAAACATACGATGAGAAGGTAGTACGCACGAGCAGACACTGGTACGACCGTGTGAACTGAAGGCGCTGCGGGCACGGGGGGTGCCCCGATGAGAGTTGATTATTTCCATGTTTTATTCGAAAATAGACTAGAACTGACGCATATAAAACCCGTAGAAACACGATTCATTATCGAGTATAATGAAAATATTTCTGTATTTCATTAAGAAACGAGGTTTCTTATCTAATTCCCTAGTTAGAATAGCGAAAAACGTCGTTTTTCCAAATAATCGTCGTTTTTTCGTTCGATATCATCTGTGGAAAATTCATTCAAAGGAACCACGCCGTGAACCAACATTCGGAGAGCATGGAACGGGGTGACGAAGCCCTCAAGTCGTCATGTTTAGATTGCGCAAGGAACCCCCAGGCGGAGGGTGCGTCACGCATAAACTAATGTTCCACGATTCTTCATGATCTGGTCGATCAGCAACGGTGGCCTCAGCTTAACTCTGATCGGTCATCAATTCGCCCTAATGCCTTCACATCATCGGCCAAGTCCTACAACACCCAGGCCCCTAAATATGTTGTTATGGACGAGATACAACCCGGAGAGTCACAACAGATATGTATCCTCTGTGCATATTTCCCCCGGACATTCATGTGGCGACTCAACGCCAGGCTCCGCCCCGCCATGGCCCTCCATTTCGCATCCCACTTCGCACTCTTCTTCGCCGTGTCGTGGCTCCTTCTCTCGCTCGTCCTTAGATTTGACCCCCTAACGGTCTCGGCGGCCGCCTTCCTGCTGACGGTGACTTCCATGGCTATCGAGTGGCTTACGGGGCCAAATCTGGTGACATCCCTCCTCAGGCCCAGATGGCTGGAGAAAAAGGATGACCTGATCCTCTGGGCTCTCGTTCAAGGAGAGGCGTCGAGAGCAGGCGTCAAGATAGGAAAAATCGGGATCGTCGAAGAGGACTCCCCCAACGCCCTGATCGTTGCCTCCCCCACGGGCCAGCCCGCGCTGGTGTTCACCAGGGGCCTGCTCTACGGACTGACCTACCGGGAGGTTAGATCGGCATCCGCATACCTGATGGGGGCGTCCAAATCGGGGTTCCTCGGCGCGTCGACCACATACTCGGGACTCTTGACGATCTCGTACAAGTTCACGGCTGGATACATCGAGAGCCAAGTCAAGGGCCGGAAAGGAAACATATACGAGATCATCCTCGCGGCCCTGGGCTACTGTATCTATGGTCTGGCCGCTCCTCTGAGCGTCATGGCGAGCAAACCCATGTCCCTGTACAGCGACGAGTACAGCATCACCCAGGACCCGGCGAGCTTCCTCACAATGTTGCTCAAAGTGGCTGACGGAACATCCGGGAGACCCGAAGGTCCCAGCCGCACCCGTTTCACGCCCATCAAGGGCCTCATGCTCCTCGACCCCACCATCGCATTAAGAGATTCGGAGGGGCTGGTGAGAACCGCCCAGAGCTACGGGATAGACGTGTCCCGTCTGATTGGAGTCTCTGCGAAGACAAACGGAAGAAAAGAGGAGATAGAGTTCCATGGCTTCGAGAAGTTCTGGAGCCAGCCCAACCTCATCGACAGGTTCAGGCACGCCGTCAGCCTCGGGAAGAAGGTGGAGACCCCCATCAAGGTAGGCCTGACCTGGATCGAGTAGATCGCACTAGCCTATCTTTATCTGGGTGCCCCTGCCCGTCCGCTTCATCATGGTCAGGACCGTCTCCAGCACCCCGTTCTTGTAGGTGGACACAGCGGACTTGTCATCGATCTCGAAAGGAAGCTCCAGCTCCTTGCGATACCTATGCTCCGGCGTGTCGACGTCGATGGTGAGGGTGTCCCTCGTGACGTAGAGCCTGATGTCCTCCTTCTCGACTCCCGGCAGCTCCGCCACGACCTTGAGTTTATCGTCCTCCTCGATGATGTCGATCAGGGGCTCCCTCCGGTCCTGGAGGTTGAGGGGGGGCGCCCCCTCCCTGCCCGGGCCCGGCTTGATGTTGCCGAACTCCCTGATGACGGGCTTCCCGTCCGGGCCGATCTTGACGGAGTAGCCGTAGACGAAGGGGCCGTACTCCCTTTTCACCGAGCCGTCGGGGAGGCGCCTCACCCTGACCATGTCCCGGGGCATCACGTTCTCCATGTCCCTGAAGGCCTCGGCCATCTCCTTCTCCATCTCCTCCATCAGACGATCTATCTCGGGGAAGAAGAACCCCCGTCGCTCACTGAACCTCTTGATCCAATCGTCCCAGAATGACATTTCACAACCAACCAGATCAGATGAACCGCCTTTCTTAAATGTTGGCCGTGGGAAAGGGTAAATATCCACGGGCATCAGACTATAGTGATCGATTTGTCGAAGCTACCAAGGGATGCCCTCGTGGGCAGTGTGGATCTGGATTTCAAGGAGGTCGAGGAGAACTGGAACACTTACGCGTTGAGCGACGGGACGACCCTCAAGGTGAAGCTCGTCCTCCGGGGCGTCAAGAGGCTGAAGAGGTTCGAGCCCGACGGAGCGCCCATCTATGTCATCAACTCCATCAACGTCGTGCGAGCCGTCGACATACCTGAAGAGATCAAGGCCAAGCCGAAAGAGTCGGAGATGCCCCCCGTCTGAGCTTCCCTGAACGAAGAAACGAGAAGACTTGCCTCGTCACGTACACCCGATGTTCCGTGCAGATGGTTCTGCACAATATATTTCGGGTGAGAATTAATCCGTCTTTTTCTCGTGAATTTTTCTTCTGTGGTCCTCTCCAGGTTTCACCAGTTCCTTGACGTGTTCGTAGAGCCTTTCGTAGATGTGGCAATTCTTGGAATGGAAGATCAGTTTGCCCGTCTGGATGTCGAGGCCTCCCCGTGTGTTGATCTCGGACACCAGTGCCTCGTTGAATACCTGGATCCCGGCTATGTTGGAGGGTAGCCCCGTGTACGCGTCCCAGGATCTGAAGTAACACGTCAGGTTCAGCTTGTCATCCAATATCTCAGTATCGATGAGGCTGAGACAGGGGGGCTCGTGCTTCTGGTCTTTCAACCATTTCTTGATGTCCTCGGGCAGACGGATCACCATAGTTATCTGCCTGTCTCTCGGCTCCTCGAGGAATCTGCGTACGGCGTATTCCACCTGATCGATGGGCTCCCTCAGCCTGCTGCCATAAGTATATGTCTCATCCTCGATGACCCCCGACCACAGGTACTTCAGGGCGTAGAAGTTCACATACTTCATGTCCGTCGGGGCCTTGTCCGCTATGAGAGGCCGGTTCTCCGGATGTTGAATCTCGATGCTCAGGTTCAATTTTCGCGTCGATGAAGGCTCCGAGCCATACGCGACCTCGAAGACATCGCCTTGATGCCATATCGCGTTCAACGTTTTGTACCAGGCATCCGGACAATCAAAAGCCTCGATGGAGACATACCTCATTTTATCGATCCCTTGCTTACATATAGCAGTGGCACCACGTTTATATCGATTCCTAGATAACCGGATTGAACGAAAATTTCTTCGACCAAGAGGCTCTGGAAACCTGAACGAATCGAAGGGGTCAAACTTCGTAGGCTATGACCCTGCCCGTGGCTGGATCTATCTGGAACTTGAAGTGGACGCTCTCCTTACCGAACCAACCCTTCTTGACGATGACATCCCCCTCCACCTCCCAGATGTCCTTCTGGGACCCCGGCGTGTACCAGGCCCGGGAGAAAGAGACCTCCTTTATCTTGTTGGATCCGAACTGGGATGCCAGATACCTCCTGGCGGCGGCCTGGGCGCTGCCCGCGTCCCCGACCCTGATGTTGGACATGGTCTCTCAACGATGAAAGCGTATTCAGGATATTTGAAAGACGCGGTCCCTCCTCGGTCAGCATCCTCTTCTGGGGTCGCAGAAGTTCGCCAGAGGCTCCCCATTGACGTACCGCTCCAAGTTGTCGCAGAAGATGTCCACGATTCATTCGCCGATGAAGGGAGACGTGTGACTGTAGGGGGGGATGATGATGATGATGATGACATTCTCCATGTCTCAGAGGGTGTGGTCCGGCCGCAGGGGTTCCTCGACATGGCAGCCCAGGTGTGCGCCCCCTATCCAGCCCTCCTCGAGGGCGTTGATCATGGTGGGTTCGTTCACGATCCTCCCCCCGCCCACATTGATCAGGTAGGACGTCTCCTTCAAAGCACCGAGCTCCTCCTAGAGCCAGTTCTCATCCGGATGAGACACATGATATCCCCTGGGAATACCGCTGACCACGACTCTCACCAATCCGTTCACCCCTCCACAAAAGTCACGAATTACCTCTGATATGGGGTATTTTTATGTCTTTCATATGAATAAAGTTTAAATCCTATTCCCATCTCACATTTAACGATTGGGAAACTCCCAGAGAACCCAGAGGAATAAACTTTGGCCGCAGGTAAACTCTGTTTCCCTGACTGTCGCGATTTTAAGTGTACGAAAAGATCGCTCAGAATTAAGGGTAAAGAGGCGTGGTGCGAGTGGACCAGCGAACCGTGCATCCCCAAGAACTGCAATTATGCCACGTGTTTCAAACGTCAGCTCCTTGACAACGGCGTATGCGGGAAGACCATTAAACGCAGGACACGGGAAGACTCCCGACCTGAGGACGTATTCAGCGATGAGATCAGGGTCAAGGGCAAGCTGATGCGCAAGACCGGGGAGAGGACCATCTTCTAACCTCAACCGGGAAACCACTCCATAAATAAGACGCCTCCCGCCATTCTACTCTATAAATGAGACGCGATCTTAGGGGGGAACTCGAGAGATTCATCCCGCAGGACAGTATCAGCCTCGTCACCCGCTCCTTCGACATCTACGGATCCAAGATGAAAGCCGTGGCCGTCATCGAGATACCCGAGAAACTGAGGGAATACGAGGGGCTCATCGCTCGGGCCATCATGAAGGTCAACAAGAACGTTGCCAGCGTCCTCGAGAAAGAGTCTGGCAGGACGGGAGACTACAGGACGCGGGAGCTCAGGCTGGTCGCGGGTGACCCGGACACAGAGGTGTTGCACAGGGAGTCGGGATGCGTTTTCAGGCTGGACCCGAGGACCGTCTACTTCTCCCCGAGGGAGAGCTCGGAGAGGGATCGGCTGTCGTCCACGGTGAGAGACGGCGAGGACGTCCTCGTAATGTTCAGCGGGGTAGGCCCCCTCCCCATCAGGATCGCGAAAAAGCTTAAGAACGTCCACATCACGGCAGTAGAGCTCAACCCGCACGCCCACAACTACTGCGTCGAGAACATCCACCTAAACCGGGTTGCGGATCGCATCGAGGCGATAAGGGGGGACGTCAGGGAGGTGTGCCCCGGCTTCGGGAGGCTCTTCGACAGGATAGTGATGCCCCTGCCGAGGGGGGCCTACGTGTTCCTGGATGTCGCAGTGCCCCTGTTGAAGGATGGAGGGGTCCTCCACCTTTATCACTGGGCGCCCGAGGGGGATCTGTTCTCGGAGGCGGAGGAGCTCATCGCAGAGGCCTTCAAGGCAGAGGGAAAAAACGCAGAGTTCGTGGGCAGGGTAAAGGTCTCCCAGTACAGCCCGAGGACGTGGAAGATCAGGGTGGACGCCAGGGCCTCTGCAACCTGAGAAGGCTCACATGGAATAGAAGACCAGGGGCCTCGAGATCATGTCGATCTCCAGGCCGCACTCGGGGCAGAACTGCCCCTGGTACTTGAGCTGGGAGCCGCAGAACCTGCAATACATCATCTGGGGGGCGGAGCGCTGCTCCGGTTCTGCTCCGCAGAAGGGGCAGAACCTGGAATCAATGGGGATCGCCTGTCCGCATCTGCCGCAGACCTTTTCGACGCCAAGCCTTGGGGTGTCGGTGTCTGCCGGAGGTATCTCAAAGGCTATTTTTTTCTTAGTGGAAGATCGGGTGGGGACGGAGCCGAGGATGCCACCGAAGATCACTCCCACCAGTGCGCCGGGTATGATGGTGAGGACCGACGTGTAGACGGCCATCTCGACGAAGGGGTTGGGTATGATGCTCTGGAAGGAGCTCGCCAGAGACCTCTGTAGGAACGCCGAGATGTTTCGATAGAACAGGATGGAGAAGGCCGCCGCGGAAGCCATCGAGAGCAGGGCTCGCCTGTTGTCCATCGAGAGCTTCTCGGTCACGAGGCTGGCGCAGATGGTGGTGATCACTGTGGAGAAGGCCCACATCCACGTGCCATGACTTATCTCCAAGGGGATGAACGGGAACAGTATGTCCGCGGCAGCCATTATCAACATGATTAAGAGGAGGGTGAATGGGATCGACCAGAGCGACACGGGCTCTCGGAAACCTCTCACATTGAACTCCATATTTATGGGGTCACCTATCCGCATTGAACCATTGGGCTTCCATTCCTGTTACAATTGCGAGGAGGGATTTGTTTCTTCCTTTAAATATTTACATGATCAGATCACAAATATTTCACCTATATGATCGCATCAACAGGGGAAATTAATTTAAAAAAGTAAAAATAACAGAAAAATACAACGCATTTTTAAAGAAAACATAAAAACCACCTTTTTTACGTTAAATTATATAAACTTGGAGGGCCGTTCTTCGCCTTCGCCGATCAAGGTTCATCCGATTCTTTCTCGACCGTGCTGTCTACTTCCTCCCGCTCTACCTCCAGGGGGCTCTCCAAGGGTATGGGGGGCGGAGTCGTCGCCATGGTGTGGCCTATCCAGAGGACAATCAGCAGCATCCCATAGACGGCGAGGATCACGGGGAGCCTGTAGGCCCACTCGCTCATCTCGGGCGAAATCCAGCCCGTCACCGCCGGCCCTAGGAACGGGGCGAAAGCCCACACGAAATATCCGACCATGATCACAACGCTCACGACCACTATAAGCGATCCGAGGCTCTTGTCGTCCATTTTTATTAAACCTCACTGAAAGTTGTCGGGGGGCAATATTAGGATTTCTACGTGTTCTGATACGAAACGCATGATCTACAATCGGGTTTAATCAAGGGGATTGATCCCAGTGTCGTTCTAGCTTATCGATAATCTCAGTTCTCAGGGTTTCGAACTCGGACAAGGTGAGCTCGCCCACCTTGACCCTGACCTCTAACACATCCAGCTCGTTCCTGAGGGAACTCTCGTCTTCGTCCTCGCCTCGATACATCTTCGAGAACTGGCTGAGGATACCTTCGAGGTCCTCTCGGAGCTTGTTCCCGAGCTCTTCGCCGATCTTTCCGGCCGAGATGAGATCACCCAGAGAGTTAAGGAAAACCTTGGCAGTAAGCTCATACTTGAAGATCTCTCGGGACGGTACCTCGGTCGAAAGGTTTTCTAGTCTTCCTAAAATGTTTTCAAGTTTTGAGGCCTCTTCTTCAAGGCCGTCAACGTTCCCCTTTATCCCCGGGGTGCGGATCAACTGGTCACTCTCGGAGAGCTCTCCCACGGCGACCCTGACCCTCAGTTCCTCTAGCTTGAGCCTGGCCTCTTCTAACTCTCCCCTCTTCTCATCGTATTGAGCCCTGTACCTGGCGACAATCTCGTTTCTTCTCTCGTCTAGCCGCTCGACCTCCTTCGCATAGTCTTGATAGATGTTTGAGAAAACCTTCCCGGGGACTTCGCCCTCGACAAGCATGCCGCAGAGCCTTACCTTCCAAATCTGGAAGTTTACTAGTTCTTTCGTCAGCGGGGTAATTTCGGGATCTAATCCCCACTCTGCAGTGGGTGATGGTACAACTTGTTGGTAACCCTCATAGGGGGATTGGAAGAATGAAGCCTCCTCAGTCTCGGGACTGGGGCTAACACCCGCTGATTTGAAGACACCTTCAACGACTCCATCGTGATCCGATCCCGGCATCCGCTGTCCCTGGCTTTCAACCAAGTTTACGCCACAGTAGATGCAGAACTGAGTTTTCGGTATTTCCTTACCGCAATTCTCACATTTTATGAGCTCTTCTTGCATCGGGCGAGTTCCCTCGGATTGAACCTGTGTGAGGATCGGTCTGCTCCAAGATAACAATTTTGGATGCGAAGGCGCCCGATGCATAAGGTTCGTTGTGGAATCGTACCAATAAAGAGAAATGTCTTCCTTCCGGTTTGACCTGTCTCATACGCATTGAAAGTTCTAGACATCAAGATGCAATATTCCTTCTAGAATATTATTAGCAATATTGGTTGTATTTAAGGGTAGAATACATGGAATTATTTATAAAGGCGCTTCAATTTTATTGAATAGATTCCCTAGAGGAATAAAACGACTGCGGACATGATGAATATGGAAAATTTCCTCGTGAAAAAACTCCACCAGCTCGCCCTCGATGAGAAGCCGATGGAGATCTGCGAGCGGAAGGGCCTCGGCCACCCCGACACCATCTGCGACGCCATCATGAACCAGGTCTCAATAGATCTTTCCAAGGAGTACCTGAAGAGGTTCGGCACGATCCTCCACCACAACCTCGACAAGGGGCTGATCGGAGCGGGGGGGTCCCAGGTGGCCTTCGGCGGAGGGAAGATCACCGAGCCTATGCTCATCGTCTACGGCGACCGGGCGACCTTCGAAGCGGGAGGGGAATACGTCCCCGTCTACGATATCGCGAAAAACAGCACCAAAGAGTGGATGAAGACCAAGCTCCGGTTCGTAGACCCCGATAAGCACGTGACGTATCAGAGCGTGATCAAGCCCGGGGCGGCGTCCCTCCAGGACATCTTCCAGAGGAAGGGGAAGTACCTGGGGGCGAACGACACCTCCGCCGCCGTGGGCTTCGCGCCCCTGAGCCGGACGGAGTCGCTGATACTGGATGTGGAGCAGCACATGAACTCCCCCGGGTTCAAGAGGGAGTTCCCAGAGTCTGGGGAGGACATCAAGATCATGGGCTTCAGGAACGAAAACGATCTGAACCTGACCGTGGCCATGGCCTTCGTCGACCGCTTCGTCGCCAGCGAGGCGGATTATTTCAGGAAGAAGTCGGAGATCTACGATGCCATCGACGGCTTCATCAACTCCAAGTACGACTTCGACGAGGTAAACGTCAGCCTCAACGTCCTCGACAGGGAGGGCAGGGGGATAGACGGTTTATACCTCACCGTGCTCGGGACCTCCGCTGACACTGGGGACTCGGGTCAGGTGGGGAGGGGGAATAACGTCGTCGGCGTCATTCCCCTGAACAGGCCCATGTCCTCCGAGGCCGCAGCCGGGAAAAACCCCGTCAGCCACGTCGGCAAGATCTACAACTTCCTAAGTTACAAGATCGCCAACCACGTGTGTGAACAGGTCAACGGGGTCAAGGAGGTCTACATCTGGCTCGTGAGCAACATAGGCGAGCCGATCAACAAGCCTACCGTCTGCAACGCCCAAGTCATACCAGTGGAAGGCGCTGACCTCAGTGAGATCGCACCACAGATCCAGGAGGTCATGGCCTACGAGCTCGAGCATTTGGACGAGTTCTGCAACGACCTCGCGACGGGGAAGATAAACATTCTGTAGCTGGACGCCGATGCTAAGCTCGTACGACGTTGGGAGTCTTCCCCTCAGGGTTGACGAGTCCATCATCTGGGATGGAGCCCGGAGATCTCAGACCCTCCTCTCCCTGGTGGGAGTCTCGGATGAAGTCGCTGAGGTGTTCGTGGAGGAGGTGATCACCGCCTTCGTGGACAAGGTGAATGCCGGGATCGACGTGCCGAACTACCCCCAATTCCGGGACATGAACGAGATGTACTTCGAGCTCATCAGGGGGATCGAGAAGGTTGAGGGGGGTTACGTCGCCCTCGGGACCCCCACGGCGCGCTCAGGGTCGACGATTCCGGAGGTAGACGTGATCAAACGGAACGCCTCCAGGATTAAGGATCTCACGGGTATAGACAGTGTCAGGGTGAAGGCGTGCGTCACAGGGCCCTACACCCTGGCCTCGTTCTTCCCTGGTAAGAGGCCGAGGCTTTTCGAGGACATAGGCTGCTCTCTCGCCGAGATCGTGTCCCGTTCCTTTTTCAATACGAGAAACGGGAAACTCGCGATGGTGTGTATCGACGAGCCTGTACTCGGTTTCCTCGACGACCCATTACTGGACTATGGCTCGGAGGGGCGGGAGTCCCTGAGGAAGGCATGGGACGAGATATGCCACGCCGCTACATCTAGAGGCGTAGAGACGAGCATGCATCTCCATGACACATCCGACGACCTCTTCTGGGATGTGGAGCACCTCGACGTGGTCGAGTCCCACGTAGACGATCCCCTCTACAACTTGGAGACGACGAAGAGGCGGCTGGAGGAGACGGACAAGGGCCTCAAGGCTAGCATCGTCGTCACGCTATTCGACAAGCTAATCGAGGGGCACATAGAAAAGGAGGGGTGGACCGGCGAGGTCCAGCAGAGGATCGGTGAGGTCTGGACCGAGATAGGGCACGGCAGGGTTGATCCCCAGGTCTTCATCGATGAGCCGGCTCTACTGGCAAAGAGGCTGGCCAAGGTTGTGGATCGATTTGGACCCGAGAGAGTTCCCTACGCTGGTCCCGAGTGCGGCCTGGGCGGCTGGCCGAGCTACGAGTCGGCCATGGAATGCCTCAGAAGGGTGGCCGACACGGTCAGGGATTATAGAGAAAAGGCGTGAGCGGGGAACAGCTTTCCGACCGCCTCGCAGACGACGGCGCCGCTTGTCCCCACGTACTCTCTGAGTATGTTGAGGATTGGGAAAGGCCGGGCCGACGCCACAATCACTGGGATGCCCCTTCACTCCAGGTCTCGTATCGCCTGTAGTGCCTGGAGGCATATCCCCCCTCTTTTGCTCGTCAAAGTCCCGTCGACGTCCGTCGCCAATACCTTATACTTCAATCAGACGACCAGCACAGAATCGCCGTCGGAATATTTATCGTCTCCGCGCCGAGGATGCTCGCAATGGCCCCTGATGAAGCAGTCATCGCATTTCGGGTTCCTAGATCGACAGAACTCCTTCCCATGCCTCACGAAGGCGTCGTCGACGAACCTGTACTTCTCGGGAGTGACCAAGCCCTCTAGAGCCACCTTCACTTGCTCCGGATCAGCTTCTGCGTCCACTAGGCCCAGCCTTCTCGCCACGGTCGCCACGTGGACATCGACAGCGATGGCGGGACGACCGAAGGCATGGCTCACGACAATGTCAGCGGTCTTGGGTCCCACGCCTGGAAGCCCCATGAGGGAGTCCCTATCACGGGGGACGGTGCCCTCAAACTCCTCCACGAGGGTCTGGCAGATGGAGCGGAGGCTTCTGGCCTTCTGGTTGTAGAAGCCCGAGCACCGGATCCTCCTCTTCAGCTCTTCGGGGTCCATCCGGAGGATGTCCGAGGGGCTCTCGGCGGCCTCGAAGAGGGTTCGGGCGGCCCTCCGGGAGTTCTCGTCTCGGGTTCTGTGGGACAGGACACAGCCTATCAGGGTCCGGAAGGGATCCTGCAATCCCTCACGCCCATCAAATCTAATTACATAATGCCTCTCCATCAGGTCGAGGATGGCCCGTATCTTCTCCTCCTTTGAAACCGCCAAATGGCTATCTCCCCATCTTCTCTCTCTTCAGTTCGTCGAACCTGTCAATGAGAAATCCTGCCAGAGACTTTCCCTCTCTCCTGGCAAGTCTCTTCAGAGCGTTGTTCACCCCCGTCGAGTACTGGACCGCCCTCTTGGGCTTGTACGCCATCTCCTCGGGGAACCCCAGCTTCTCGGCCAATCTCCTCAGGACTAGTTTCCTCGGAGATTCCGGCTCTAGGGATAGTTTGAGCCCCGTCGGGAGGGACAGGCCGAACTCGATGAGCCTGAGGTCGGCGAAGGGGAGCCTCAATTCCATGCCATGCCCCGTGCAGACCTTACAATCCCGCTCGTAGTTGACCTCGTGCGAGGCGACAACATCCCTGAACATTGTATCACGCACAGACTCGCCGCTCTCTATGTATTCCCTGATATACTTTCTGTATCCACCGAAGAGTTCGTCGCTCCCGCTACCGGAGAACAAAACCCTGCCTCCCGAATCGGATGCGATCCTGGCCACCCAGTGGAGGGGGAGGGCGACCGACGCCTTCATGGGATCAGGCTCTTCGATGGCCCAGAGGACCGAGTCCAGGTCGGCTTCCACGTCCCCCAGCGCGAAGGACTCCATCCTGAGGGGAAGGTCGAGGCTGTCTGCGGCGGTCTCTGCTGCGGCGAACTCCTTGGATCCCTCCATGCCGACGCAGACGAGGTCTACGTCTGCTCCTGCCTCGTCGAGGTTGTAAGCGAGGAGGCTGCTGTCGATGCCCCCGGAGAAGCCTAGGGTGACCCTGAGAAGCCCTCTGCACCGGGTCTCCACCGCCTCGGCCAGAAGCCTGTCAAGTTCATCCACCGCATCTCCCATCGACACCGTCCTGAGTGGAGGAAGGTTCAGGGCTCTAATCTGTTCAAATAAAATTCCCCCCTCGGTGATCCTAGCCGTATGACCGGGTGTAAAGGGCTTCGCCTCAAGGTTGGCTGCCCAGAGCATCTTTCTGTTGGAGGCCACTGCGGCGATCTCTGAGTCCTCGCCATAGTAGAGGGGGAACGCCCCGATGGGGTCTCGTCCGCACAATATGGTTCTTCTTTCGAGGACAGCAACGGCATATGATCCTGTCTTCTCTTTGATCAGACGCTGGATGCCACGCTCAGGTTCCCTCCCAAGCGTATCGGCCGCCGTTGATATGCCCAGCGGGGTTGGTTCATGCCATAGCCTCCCTTCGAAAACCAGCGAGTATCCATATTGGCTGAGAGGCTGGGGAGGGTCAACCGACTCGACCTTGGTCAGCTTGTGCCCCAGCATCAAGGGGGACCCGAGAACTCCCAGCTCAGTCGGAGCGTTCCCTATGACGACTCCCTCATTAGATGCTATCCCCAGAGCGGCTCCTATGCCTGTTAGGGATGGATCCAGCATCCTCAGGATCGTGGCGGAGACGTCTTTTCCTCTCTTGCTGACTATTACTGCGAGGGAGCCCATTGCTAATGGATCTCGTCTCCGTCCAATTTGGGTTTATCGACGCAAGGCTGATGCTATTCGGATTCAGCCCTGATAGTCCTCGGCAGCCTCGAGTATGGTGTCAACTTGGGATTCGGAGAGGCGGACCCCGTGGAGGAAGCTCCCCTTCCTGGGATCCCCGGAGAGGATCGACTCCTTGATCGGGTAGGGATTCTCGAATCTGAACAGTGACTTGAATGTGAGGGCGCACCTCCAGTTGTTATCCTGGCAGTAGGCCTCCTCCTCTGGGGGCAGCTCCCAGAGCTGCTCCACCTTCCCGACGACGCCGTAGCCTATGAAAGAATCTCCCACATCTGTCTTCATTGCCAAGAGGATCGGGGTGTCCCTCCTCCAAGCCCTCGCCACGCCTGTGTAGTACTTCTTTAGCTCGTAGACCTGGTCCCGCCATTCTTCCGTGGCTATCCTGAGGATGTACCCGTACTTCTCCTCGCGAGACATTCCAATACATTTTAGATAGAATTTACTATAAAACTATTAGGGCTCTTCCCGCTCATCAGGCTCTTCGGGTTCAGCCGGCTCCTCCTCCACGAAATCGGTTAGAGATCTCTG
>JAUWBQ010000173.1 GCA_030601645.1 Candidatus Bathyarchaeota archaeon
GCCCCTCATCTGGCTCAGATATAGGGGTGAAAAAGCAGGAGACCGAGAAGGAAGCTACACCGAACCCCCACGATCCCAACACGACTGGATGTCAGACGACCCCATGGAATCCGGCATCCCCGGAGTCGAGTTGTCATTCACCGGAGCTCCGGGTCGGTCGAATCCTCATTCTTACATACGCTTCCAAACCCTGAATAATGCGTGGACTCGTCCAGAAATTATTTACTTAAAGAGACGCCAAGAAGGGAAGCGGAAGGCCGCACTGGAAGCCAAGAAAGAAGATGAGGAGAAAAGTCTGCGGAGGGAGTAAGATGAAAGACATGAATGATCGAAAAATCACATGCATGCTCGTCATATTAAACTCAGCTTCCACCTAGGAACTGCATTGGGACATCTAATTCCCTATGTTATCGTTGATGAAACTGGGTCTCGCTGTCCCTCGGTTCTTGGATGAAGAAGGCAGGTAGCAAGGATACCACGGTCACTGCCGCGATGTAAGTGAACCCCCAGTTGAAACTGTAGAGTTCGACGATGTACCCGAAGATTACGCTGGAGAAAGACGCGATCGTGAACCCGATGGTGAAGTAGAAGCCGAATATCTGGTCCAGCTGGTCGCGCTCCACGCTGTCTGACAGGACGCTCTGCACGATCACGGTCTGGACCAGGAACCCGATGAGGAACAGGAGCACCGCGAGGGGCCAGAATCCTGTGACGTGGTTGAGGAGGAAGTATCCGGCGCTGCTCGCCACCGTGATGCCAATGATGAGGGGCTTCCTGTTCACCCGGTCGGACAGGCTGCCCCAGAAGAAGGGCCCGAAGACTCCGCCGAAGAGCAGTATGGAGTAGAGGACGCTGCTTGTCTCCGAGGTGAACCCCAGAACGTCAACGAAGTACAACGGGAGGAAGGTCCTGACTCCCATTCTGAACGCCATGACGCTGCGCAGCAGGCTTATGGAGAGCACGTTCCTGTTTTTGAGTGACTCTCTGAGTTTGGTGAAGTTCAACGCGTCTCTGGTGGTGGCTTCGACCGAGCTGGCTCCCTTTATGAAAAAAATGACCATTATGGATAGTAAGAGCGCAGGGACGGACAGTATGCCGAGGGTTGACCTCCAGCCCGTTTTCGTCAAGAGGTAGGCGGCTATCAGCGGGGTGAACGAGAACGCGAGGGATGGTATAGATTGATTCAGACCCAGCATCCTTCCCCTACTGGAGGGTTCGATGGCTGAAGATACGATAGAGGCCCCGACGGGGTGCTGCGGGCTGCTGCCAACCCCCGCAAGAAGCCTAAACCCAAAGAACGGAAGGAAGCCGCGGCTCATCCCGGCCAGTATGTTCATGACCGCGTTGACGAGGTTCCCGACTCCAACGAGGATCCTGCCACTGAACCAGCGTCTGAAGTATCCGACGAACATCTGGGGGACCCCTGTTACGAAGGTTGTCGCCGATCTCATGAGTCCCAGCTGGGAGTATGACATGTTGAACTCGTCCATGATTTCTGGGTAGAGGATGGGCAACGATCCGCTGATGACGTGGTTCAACATGTGGAGTAAGATGACGGACCAGACGAGGGGGGTCGACTTGTTGTCTTCGTTCTCTGTTGTACTCATGGGAGTCACTTGATAATAGACAGATTCCACGCCTGTCGCTAATATGAGTAACGATCTGTAATGATCGGATGTCCGTATACGGGAGCACCAAAAAGGGCAATCCGATGTTTGCGATGAGCGTTTCCACCCCCGTTCCTCAACAAATCTAAATGGCACACAAACGTGTTTGGACACTCCCCGGTCCACCACACTCAAGCCCATCGTTTCCTAAGCATCCATGAACTCTTCTGGCTTACATGAATAGATCTCGTGGATGTTCCCCTACGAGTCGGCGCCTACGCCGGCCTCTCCCCCCACGTTACGGGGGGCATCTCCAGCCTAGCTTCGAACCTCCCCGAGGCGGTCATGACGGGCTTCATGATCCTCTCTCCCCCCTGAGGCAGGTGGCAATCCTCACGGTGATGCTGGCCTCCGCCTTCAACGGGCTGCTCCTCGGCATCCTGGTGGTGATGCTCACCTACCGGGGAGGGGTGATCGAGCTGCCGAAGAAGGCGATGGAGCTGGACATCGAGATAATGAGGATAGCCATAGCCCTCTGCATGATCGTCTTCGGCACCGGCGTCATCCTGAACCTCTTCGGCGGGGATGGAGCGGTGTTCCTCCCCAAGGAGGTCCCCGTCTTCCTCCTCTTGGCATACGTCGGCTACCTCTTTTTCGTTTCCAGGGGCCAGAAGGAGAACGCCGTCGAGTGGAGCGGGCACGATGGGTCGCCCCGTTGGTGATCAGCCTCGTCGGGATCCTCATCAGCGCGAAGCTGATCGTAGGGTCCTCCGAGTACATGGTCCATATGCTCGACCTCCATATAGTGATAGCCGCCACCCTGATCGGCATGGCAGGCAGCATCCCGGAGCACGGCCTCGCCCTCATCGGGGCCAACAAGGGCCAAGTGGAGATGGGTGTCTCGAACCTGCTGTCGGGCATCGTCCAGAGCATAATGCTGATCTTCCCCCTCCTCGCGTTGATCGTTCCTGTTCATCTGGACGGGTATGTCATGTATCAGTTCTTGGCGATCACCGTGACCCTGTGGATCGTTAAGAAGGCCATCGTCGACGACAACCGGTTGACGCTGGACGAGGGGCTTTCCATCCTCATGATCCACACCCTGGGGATCCTGCTCTTCGACGAGCTCAGCCTATTGATATGAGCGGGAGTAATTGAGGTAGTAAATAGAACGCTGGAATACGCCGTGAACCCTGTATCGGCTTATTCTTTCAGGCGGGTCTCCAGGCTTCGGAGATGACTGTCGGCGTCCTCTATCTTCCCCTCTGAGAGCAGCCGACGGGCTTCGCCAACATGCATCTTCGCGCATAACCTCAGATCCTCTGAAAGTTTACACCCCTCGCAGCCTTCGATCTCGCTCATGTCATCCCTCAACCTTAATGAAGGGGTGGATATTTTATCATTTCTATCGGGCGCGGATATTCGCCCCAGACGGAGGAACACGCCGTCCGCGTCAGGCTCCCACGCTACAATCCTCGTTCCTCTCTACCGTACGGGCATGCCTTCTGACACACCATGCACATCAGGATACTATTCTCGGTCAACTTTGACATGTGCTCGTCGAATATGCTCTTTGCGTCTGGTATGTCGCGAAACGCATCATAGCCGACGTTCTCGGTGATTATCCTGCCCATGTCGGACTCTGAGACCCCAATCAGACACCTGTCTGGGTCTATCCTGTAGGGCGATAAGGCGCCTACGGGGCAAGCCTCTATGCACTCTTCACAGTCGCCGCAGAGGTCCTCCTCGAAGGGCTCATCGGGCACAAGCACGGCGTCTGTGAGGATGCTCTGCAATCTGATCCAGGGACCGTACCTCGGGTTGATGATCAAGGAGTTCTTCCCGAAACTCCCCAGCCCAGCCAGCTGCGCCATCCTCTTCTGCGAGAGGAGGGTAGGATAGATGACCGCTCTGTAGCCCAGGCCCTCCAGGAAACGCAGAACTCTCCTGGCGTACAGATTCATCCTCTGATAGACGGGGTACTCCATGACGCCGCCCCTCGGAATGGCCATCTCGTGCGCATCGTCCCACGCCTGGTATCCCAGGACCACGACCGATTTGGAGCCCTCCATGTAATCCTCTGACTTCCTCGTGTAAGCCTGGACGTCCCACCCCACCCAGTGCCTCGGGACGGCGTCGATGCTCTCCGTCGAGAGTATCCCCACAAGCTCAGCCCCCGATGAGAGGGCTTTCTCCTTGACCGCTTCGGTCAACCCCGTCGCTTCCTCGGAATAACTCGGTCTCCTTGTCCCCTTCGATTCAAGCACCCTCTAACAGATGGAGTGTTAGTCTAAAATTGACCATCCA
>JAUWBQ010000049.1 GCA_030601645.1 Candidatus Bathyarchaeota archaeon
CTTGTAGCCGAAGGCGCTCCTGGGGCCACCGTGGATCTGCATGACCGTGGCGTACTTCTCCCCCTCCTCGTATCCCTGGGGCTTGAGGATCCAGCCCTGGACCTCTACGCCGTCGCTGGCGGTGAACCAGAACTCCTCGGGCGTGCTGATCCGGAGCTTCCTGAGGAGGCCCTTGTTCATCTCGGTGAGGCGCCTCTGCCCCTCCCCATCCTTGATCCAGAGCTCAGTCGGGCTCACGGCGGTGGAGGCGTTGAAGGCGATCTTCGCCCCGGAGTCGTCGAGGCTGAAGGCGCCCACCCTTATGTCGCCCTCCGTCGCGGCCTCGATCTTGCCGTCCACGCTAACCCTGTAGATCTGGGCGGCACCGCGGTCCGGGAATGCAAGGTAGATGTGTTTAGAGTCCGGCGACCACTCCAGCTTCGTCGCCCCTCGGGCGGTCCTGTCGAACTCGAGGGTGAGGCACTTGGGCTCGCCTCCATCCACCGGGAGGAGGTAGAGCTCCGCGTTCTTGTGCCAGACGAGGCTCGGATCCTCGAGCTCCCTGCCGATGAAGGCGATGTATTCGCCGTTTGGTGCCCAGGCGATGGCTCCGATCTGACCCTTCCCCTCCCAGAGGAGCTCTGGCTCGCCCCCCTTGGCGGGGACGGTGTAGATGTTCCTGAAGAATGACTTGTCGGCGTCCTCGGCGAAATTAGAGACGAAGGCTATGGTCTTCCCGTCTGGGGACCAGTCGGCGGCCTCGACGTCGAATAGGCCGTCGGTCAGCTGCTTTGCCTTGCCCCCCTTGGAGGGTACGACGAAGAGGTGGGTGTACATCCCGACGGAGAACCCTTTGCCGTCGTGCTTGTACTTCATCCGGCGGATTATCTTGACGTCGCTCTCCTCCGACGCCTTCTCCCCCTTGAAGACCTTGGCTGCGAACAGGATGCTCCTGCCGTCGGGGGACCAGGCGGGGCTCTGGACTCCCTCCTCGATCTGGGTGATCTGCCTCGCCTCGCCGCCGTCGGCGGGGATGACGAAGAGCTGGGCCTTCTTCTTTTTCTCGTCATCCGCCTTGGGGTCGTCCGGGCTGGGACGGCTGGATGTGAACAGTATCCTCTTCCCGTCGGGGCTCCAGCGGGGGTTGGATGTGTTCTCCTTGCCGAAGGTGAACTGGGCGGGCTTCTTCTCCTTCAGGTCGAGGAGCCAGATCTGGGTGTCGTACTTGTCCTCATCCATGTTGACCTCGGAGTATGTGAAGAGCACCCGTGTGCCTTCAGGTGAGATTTGGGGATCTGCCACGGGCTGCATAGGGAACATGGGCATGATCTCGTATTCTTCGAGCTTCTTCATTATGTTTCTATAAAGGATTTTCCGGATTAGGTATTAAGATTTCACTTTGGATGGGGGTTCGTGTTTGAAGATGGGAGACACATGCACTCAATGACTTTAAAGCAAGAATCTGGACGTAGTATGATGGGGTTTTTGAGCCTCTTCGGGTCGGTTTTATGAGGTTGCGCGCGCGTCGCAGACGTGGTCAAGAAGGCGGTGGAGCTGATGAACGCACAGGCTGACGGAACATTTGTAACAACATTTACACCAGCCACGGCGGTCACTGGTTGTCAATCATGTCACGGCAAAGACGGCGTATTAGCCAACGTTGCAACAAAGGACGACTGTAGTACATGCCACGGGGACTCTCCCCACTAGGCCGATAAACTAATGAGGGTTTCCGCCCTTTTTATAAAATGGTGAGAATGAATGGGACTGCTTGAGCTTCTGAAGAAAAACCAAAAAATCATCTTTGCCGCCCTTATAGTGGTTGCTATCCCGTCATACTTTGTCTATGACTACACCCAGCACAACCCAAAGTTCTGCACAACCTGCCACCTGATGAACGAAGCCTATGAGGCATGGGACGCGAGTGCCATGCACGATCTCGACTGCCACAAATGCCATGAAACGGACATGATGGAGAGCCTAGGCCACGTCAGGGAAGTGATCTTCGAGAAGCCCCAGGAAGTCACCAAGATTACCGAGGTCGACAACAAGCTGTGTGAGAACTGCCACGCCAGCGAAGACCCCCAGTGGCTCCAGGTGGTGAACACCGCAGGCCACAAGGTCCACTTCTTCGAAAGCAATGAAGCACCAGATTGCATCGACTGCCACGGCATCCAGCTCCATGTCTTCGAGCCCCCCGAGGAGACCTGTGATGCGTGCCATGGAGAGGAATTCGATCAGCCTTGCGTTGACATGCGGGTTCACTGCGTCGTGTGCCACGAGTTCACCGTGACGGGGGACGACCTCATTCCCGCGAGGAGCGACTGCTTGGACTGTCATGAAGCCCAGGATACCATGGGGGTCTCGTTCCCCACCGACGCCCACTCAGACACCCCTTGCATGAACTGCCACAACCCCCACGACAGAGAGCAGCACAGTGAATGTACCACCTGCCACCCAGTCCCCTCGAAAGGACTCCACGAAGAGACGGCTCACGTGAACTGCATATCCTGTCACACGCCCCACAGCGATGAGCCCATGAGAGACAACTGCCTCTCATGCCACCTTGACAAGACGGAGCACTTCGAACCAGCGAACTGTGTGAGCTGTCATTCCTTCGGATCCTAATCCCTTTTTCTAAATCTAGCCAGTTTTCAAACAGGATACTGGTTAGAGCGCGTGAAGGACAATGCTCGCATGCAATCGCTCGTGCGAGAAATCATTATACAACATGTAAAATGAGCATAATCTTCAATATATGGGATTATACAAAATTTATTTAAAACTATGAAAAAACTTCACATCATTCATGGAAGACGTATCTGAACAACAATATCGACACGGCCACCACGGCGAACAAAAAGGATCCCAGCAGCCGTAGTTCGGGAATCACACCCGATAGGCCTGTCCCTGATATGATCATGCCCACCGCCTGGATCCCCGGAATTAAAACCGGGATCGACACCGGGAAGAAGAGGAACGAGAGGAGGAGAGTCTTTCCCTCGGAGTACATGACTATGGCGGAGACGATCGACCCGATGATGGCGAGGTCGATGACGCCCAGGGAGAAGACGACGATGAGGGAGGGCAGGACAACTAATCTTATGTTCAGGAAGATTATGGCAGACAAGATCGTCGCCATAAAGACAGTGAAGAGGATCACCACGCCGTATATGATCTTCCCGATGAGGATGGTGAAAGCCGGGCATGGGAGGCTCCTGAGGCCCTCGATGGTGCCCCTGTCCACCTCCCGGGAGAAGCTTGTGGTCAGGGCGAGGATGCTGGAGAAGTAGATCACGATCCAGAGGGTGGCGGATACCACCTCCGGGTTGAGGACGAGCAGCCCCCTCCAGGCGAAGCTGCTTATGAGGACGGATGTCAGGGCGAAGGCCAGTATTGACATGAACTCGTGGACCCTGCGGAGCTCTATGGTCAGATCCTTCCTAGCGAGCTTCATGGCGTAGCTCAAAATGGGTTCGTCTGCCATCAGAGATCCACCTCCTTCTCGACGCGCCCGGCCTTGAGGTATACCCCCTTATCGCAGAGCTGCCGAACCCTTTCTAGGGAGTGGGAGGAGACCAGCAGGGTCTGCCCTCGATCTCCCTTGAGATGCTTCACGAGGCTCTCAGCCGATTCCTGGTCGAGGCCTGAGAATAGCTCGTCGAGCACCAGGACCTTAGGGTCGCTCAAGAGGGCCCGGGCGATATCGGAGCGCTTCCTGAGGCCGTAGGAGAGGTGGCTCACCTTGACATTCCTCCACCTCTGGAGGTTGGTCATCTCGACGACTCGCTCGAGGTCCTCATGGGTTGCGTCGAAGAAGCCTCCGTAGAACTTTAGGTTCTCCTCCACGGTGAGTTCGTCGTACATGAAGCTCCTGTGACCCACGAGCCCCACGTTACGCTTCACGTGCTCCGGCTGCTGGGCTGTGTCGAAGCCGAGAACCTTAGCCTCGCCAGCGGTGGGTGTGATCTGGGCGGCGACGATCTTCAACAGAGTGCTCTTCCCGGCCCCGTTGGGCCCCAAGAATGCTACGGCCTCCCCCTTGTCGAAGCTCAGAGTCACCCCGTCCAATGCCCTTATGGGGCCGTAATGCTTGGCTACGTTGCTGAGCTCGACGACGGAGGGCATACTACTCCCCTTGTACCTTAGAGTATAAATTAGCCTCTTTTCCACAACATCGTGACGGCCAGGTAGGCCACCGCGAGGAGGGCCACGCCCATCGCCACCAGGAAGACATGATTGTTCTGCTGCGGAGGGTTTTCTCCCTCGTACTTGGACGGGCATTTAACAAGGATCTTTGCTGCATCCAGTGACGCCTCCCCAGTCAGGGAGCCCACGGCCACTACGTCCTTCCCTTCGTCGAAGTTCTGGGGTGTCGCCCCCGTGAACTGGACTGGGAGGCGCTCCGTGCCATCGGTCAAAGTAAACCATATCGTACCCCCATCCCCCCTGATGAAGGAGCCCGGTTCCACGATCCCCATGACCTGGATGCTCTTCCCAGAGTATCTGTCGAGGTTGAGGGCGACCTGGGTGACCGACAGGTATGGGTTGATGTAGTTCGAGACGCTGTCGAAGGCCAGGCCAGCACTGAACAGCAGCAGTACGCCTGCTACCATGTACTTTCCTTGTATCTTCACTGCTTCTTTCCCCGCTCCCTGATCTTTTTATCCAAGTCGGACTCTCTCTTGAAGAACCAGAGGGAAAGACCCCCCACCGCCACCCAGTATAGGGCCAAGACTTGTATGACCTCAGCCGGCAACCCGCATCTCCTCCGAGAGAAGTCTATCAAGTTCATCTCTCTTGAGCCGTACCCCATAAGCCTTCCTGAAGATCCAGACGAAGAGGATCAACCCGCCCAGGATGTTGAGCAGGAGGGCTTGCACCATGGTGCCGGTAAGCCCGAGTCCCCCCTCGGTCCCCAGCCTGGGGTGGAGGGAGGGCCAGAGGATGAAGGACAAGTAGCTGAGGGGCACGGTCATGAAGGCCAGGACGTTGAAAGCAGCGGAGACCGACGCCCTGCGCTCGGGGTTCTCCACGGACATCCTGAGGAAGAAGTACCCGACGTAGGCCAGCCAGAGGATGAGAGTGGTGGTCTCCCGGGGGTCCCAGTTCCAGTAGACTCCCCAGGCGGCGTTCGCCCAGATCGAGCCGCTTACGAGGGTCGTCGCACCGTAGACCAGGCCAAGGAGGGCGGCGGGTTCGGATAAAGCGTCATATTTCAGATCCTTCTTAACGAGGAACAGGATGGCCGTGACCACCGATATAACGAGGGACAGGTAGCAGAGAATCGCCTGGGGAAGGTGGAAGTAGAACACCCGGACGAGCTCCCCCATCTCCACCTCGGCCGGCGCTACAAATAGGCCAAAGTATATTGCCAGCGCGTTTATGACTAATGCAAGGGCTATGTAGACGTCTCCTCTGAACTTCATTTCGATCAGCCGTTGACACCGATGCAATAATACTTTACGAATTTAAACCCATTCCCTCTTCAATGTTTACGGTTTATAAAGGGCTCTTTAAGTACACTACTGGATCACCCTTGGAAATTGCTGAGATACTTCTCATGGGAGCGGCGCTCCTTTTTTTCGGTGACCTGGTCCAGCTCATCAACTCAAAGGGACGCACCGGCAAGGTTGGCATCCCCATGGCCCCCCTAGCCTGTGTTTTGATCTCTGGAAGCTACCTGATCCTGGCACAGGCTTACATCAACAACAACTTCAGATACGAAGAGGTCTACGCTTACAGCTCGTCGGGTCTCTCCCTCGTGGGCCGGCTCTACGCCTCCTGGGCGGGCAGCGCGAGCTCCTGGCTGTTCCTCACGTTCCTCTTGGCCTTGGGCTACCTAATCGTGCGGTTCTGGATGCGGGACAAGGAGCTCGAAATAAAGGCCTTCGAGTTTCTAGACGTGATGCTCCTCTTCTTCATCCTCGTCGTCCTCATTCAGAGCCCCTTCAAGCTCTACCCTGAGGCCATGATGGATGGGAGGGGCCTCAACCCCATGCTTCAGACCCCCTGGATGCTCATCCACCCACCTATAGTTTTCATAGGCTATGTCCTGGCGTTCCTCAGCTTCGCCTTCACGTTCGACTCCATGGGCAAGGACGATCCGTCGAAAACCATGATGGTGAGAGGTCTATCCCAGCTTGCGTGGCTTTTCCTGACCCTGGGGGTCGCCCTAGGCGGCGTGTGGGCTTATGAGGTGCTGGGCTGGGGTGGCTACTGGGCCTGGGACCCAGTAGAGACTGCATCTCTCATACCCTGGATCACCCTAACCGCGTTTTTCCATCTTTCGACTGCTATCTCTGAGCGAGGGTCCTCCTCCAGGGAGCTCATGGTCATGATCACCTCTTCCCTGATCGTCCTGGCTACGGCTATCACCAGGGGAGGCCTGGCGGTTTCCGTCCACGCCTTCGGGCAGTCCCCTATCGGCTTCATCCTGCTCTTCCTCATGGGAGCCTCCGCCGCTTACTTCCTCTACAAGCAAAGGAAGACCGGCGCCCCCCTCTTCGACTTCAACCTGGAGACGACGTCGGTCTACTCCACATCCCTGTCGTTGAGCTTCATCTCCCTCATCATGCTCTCTCTCGTCAGCCTGTGGGGACTCCTATTCCCAATCTTCAGTGGGGCCATCAGCGGCGGTTCGACGAGCATGGACGCAGCCTTCTTCAACAAGTGGAGCTACCCCTTTGTCCTGGTCTTCGTGGCCTCCCTCATCGGCTGCCACCTCTACGACAAGCTGGACATGAAGAAATACGCGGGCATCGTGGGGGGACTCGTAGCCCTCGGGGTTGTCGGGGCCTTCACCGGTTTCCCCACATCGAACATGCTGGCCAACCTGGGAATGCCCTTAACCCTCTTCGCCCTCTGGGCCGTGGTCTACGGAACCATGGAGTCTCTGAGGGGCAACAGGCGCTCCATCATCCAAACAGGTAGGAGCTTCATCCACCTTGGCGTGGTGTTCGTAGTGCTGGGCATCCTCCTGAGCTCCACCTCGGTCACGCAATTCGGGGAGCTCCAAGCCTCCCCCGGATCCACCCTGGATCTTGGAGACTTTCAGATAGAGTTCGGGGATTTCAACATAATAGAGCCCTTCGGGAACGTCCACACCGCCTCCGCAGAGGCCTGCTGCAACCCCGAGGCAGACGGCCTTGAGATCCCCGTGACCGTCAAGCGGGGTGGGACCACTCTGAGCGGCGTCCTAAGGATCTATCTATACAATGTACACGGCATCTTTTCCAGGCCCCTGGTTCTTCGCAGCTTGGATTCAGACTTCTACTTGGTCCTGCAGCAGACAGAAGATGTCTACTACTCCTTGGTGCACACGATGCTAGGTATGCCCACGGCACCATCGGAGTTCGTCGTGAGCGTGAGCACTTTCCCGTTGATGAACGTCATCTGGCTCGGTGTCGTGCTGATGTGCGTCGGGATCCTATTCCCCCTGTTTAAACTCCGCAGGACAAGATAAAAAAAGGATAAATATGGGGTTTTTCTAAGGCAGAGGGCTTTCTAACACGACGTTATCGGAGTAGATTATGCCCCCGTGTACCGTTGCGATGTCTTCGCCTTTTCCCTCGCGCGCGCAGACAAGTATTTTTACTGCATTATTCATGTCCTGTTGGGCTTGCTCTGGGCTTTTTGTGCCAACGCTGAATAGTTTTCCACTGGGGAAGATGGAAACTATAGCATAGAATCAGCGGATGATTTTGTATGGCAATTAACATGTCAATGGCTTGCGCTAATGTACCTTAAAAAATAAAAAGAAAAGAAAATAGTAAATTTACGGGAAGTTTGCCATGATTTGGTCGATTACTGTACCGAGAGTGACGGCGTAGTCGTCCCCTCCCTCGATAAGATAACCGCCCATGTTAGTATGCTGCATGAAGGATGCAAGTCCGTTAGCGTCATCTGCGGTGATCAGTTCAGCTCTGTGACATCCACCGCATGCTCTTGCAGCAGGACCGGTGATGTATATCGGATAGTTGCCGATGTCTCTTTCCTTGCCTTCAATTACTAACTCGATTGAGTCAGTGCCTGACAAAGCACCAGGTAGCGACTTTGACTGATCCGGCACTTCATATGTGCCTTCAATGTGGCATGACTCGCAGTTTTGTACTCCATGTGTGGGATACGGGAATCCGATGTGATGCTCGTAGTGCAATTCTTCCACTGGATCGGTGAAATTAATATCGCCGATATCAAATGCCTGGCCTGAGTGGATCGCATGGACGTAGGAGTCGAGTGATCTCGACTGGACTTCCAGATGAGAACCGCGGCTCTTCGTAATGTGACACATCCTGCAGACAACGATACTCCCGCCTCTATCAGGTGAATGGTAGGGGCCTCCAATCGCATCCTGGCAGTTGTAACAATTATCAAGGTCCACGATGGGGCTGTAGAAGTCAACAAAGTCATTGGTAGCAAGGTCGAAGGTTCTGGAAGGAGCATCGAGTGCGACGACAACACCATCAGCATCTTTCAGCTCCGGTATTACCGCGATTTCCACTCTCTTTACAGTACCATCAGCGATCAAGTCAGCCCAAGTCGACAAGTCTGCGATAACTTCCCAGCTGCCGTCTGCTGCCGAGACTGTCGTATAACGCGGATGATCTTCAACTACATCATATTCCAGAGCTCTCTCATCGCTCCTGCCAATTTCGCCATCGCCATCATCGTCAGTAAGTCTTTCGTGTGGGCCGATGATGAAGTCCTTCGTGTCCCAGCCATACATTCCGACCAGCACGGTTGGTGCAATGTCAGTCACATCGATCCCTGCGAGGTCTGTGGCCTCAGCCGCGCTGAATTTGATGGTAAGTTTGTTGCCGGCAAATGATGCATCATCAACTGTGACGATAACGGCGTCAGAATACTTCACATTATCAGCGGCATAGATCACCGTGTCATAGCCGGTGTGAACATCCCTGAATACTGCAGCAATGCCTCCTTCACTGTGGCAGCTTGCACAATCCACTGTATCTAAGTCCAATGTGTCATGAATCGGTGAGGCCTTAGATAGGAGGGGTACTAGGGCTTTCTCGTCAGTCCCATATTTCTTTGAGCCAGTCACTGCGTGACAGCTCTTACAGGTCTCCATGTTGAAGTTGTCATCCGTCAATATGACATCGAGTTTGTTTTCGTGGCACACTATGCAGTTTGACATTGACTGTGGATAGGGGAATTCCATGGCGTGCGACATGTGCACGTCGTTCATTAGCGACGGTGCGTATGCGTACTGTTCTTCCTGCTCAGCGGTCAAAACATCTTCGTCTTCTAGGAACGCAACAGCCAGTTCAGGATCATCGACTAAAAGCTGCCAATCGAGATGGCCGCCTTCAGTGTTTTCCATGTGGCATGCTTTGCAGAGGATGAAATCAGTTGTGGGATCATCATTAACCTGGGCGTAGTAGTAACCGTGCTTAAGGAATGGCACCGAGTGGCATCTTTCGCAGCCATCGTTATTGGCTGCAGAAACGGAATCAATGCCGTCTCCAGTTTCAAGCAAAGCACCAATCGGGTATTTGGCTTGCTGGACGCGAGAATTAGGCATTCTAGTGACATCCCCATCTCTGCCATACAGCATGATGGCGCCATCCCTATCATCGAAACTGATAGCGTACTCAGGGTCGGAATCTGTCAGGGTACTCGTGACCTCACCTGTGACGCTGTCAAATGTCATGGTCCCATCTACACGCAGTCTATCACCGGCCGGCTCATAC
>JAUWBQ010000015.1 GCA_030601645.1 Candidatus Bathyarchaeota archaeon
GGCGAAAGAGCGTTGCTGTTTGTAACTGATAGGTTTAATGTCGTTTATATGCCCACGACGGAGGGATATTCGGTCTTACTTAGCACAGTTAATCCTGAGGAATTTCTTGAATCATTAAATGAGGAATGGAACGGATACTAGGACTGGACTCTTCTCATTCTTGCTTGTCGATGATGATTAAGCTGAAGTCTGGATAAGAGTTGGGATAAAGAAAGAGTTGTGCTTTGAAGGTATAGTTGTGGGCGCAAGCCGGCGTTGTTTTGGTAAATCCTCTATTTCTACCAGTCATATTGTCTTGGAGTGCCATATTGGATCGGGTCAAGAATGAGGAAATTAATACGATACTTGATATATCATTAACGTATTTTTCAGGGCAGATTGAAATGGTGATTGCTCCTTGACCGTCGACATGGTGATCAGAGGCGGGAGGATATTCGTGCCCAGCGGTTTATTCGAGGGAGACATCGTGATAGACGAGGGTAAGATCCAGGCCCTCACCAAGGGCGGCCTCATTCCCGAGGCGGACACGGTGCTGGACGCAAAGGGAAACCTCGTGTTGCCAGGAATGATCGACATGCACGTCCACTTCAGGGACCCCGGTTTCCCGGACAGGGAGGATTTCCGGTCGGGGACATGCGCCGCGGCGGCTGGGGGGGTGACAACCGTCGCCGATATGCCCAACACCGTGCCTTCGGTGACATCCGTCGAGGCGTTGAGGGAGAAGGTGGAGATAGCCAAGGGGAAGGCCTTGATCGACTTCTCGCTCATCGCAGGAGCGGGGGAGCTGAGCTCCGACACCCTGATCGGGTTGGCGGAGGGCGGGGTGGTCGGCTTCAAGACGTTCATGATCGCCAGATTCAAAGAGCTGGCCGCCTCCGACGGTCAGATGCTCGACAACTTCGAGACCATCGCCGGAACGGGGCTCCCCTGCATGATCCACGCAGAGAACGAGGACATCGTATCCCGGGGAATCGAGAAGGCGAAGGCGATGGGCAGGGTCGACCCCATAGCCCACTCGGAGTTCAGACCCTCTATCGCCGAGGTCGAGGCCACCATGAGGACCATCATGCTCGCCGGGGAGACCGACGTGCACCTCCACATCTGCCACATGTCCACGATGGGAGCCGCAAAGGTCCTGGGCTGGGCCAAGAAGAAGGGGATAAATGTTACCGGCGAGACCTCGGCCAACTACCTCCTCCTGAACTCGGGGATCATGAAAAAAGTGGGGCCCTTCGCCAAGATCGACCCCCCGCTCCGAAGCCCCGAGGATCAGGAAGCCCTCTGGAAGGCGGTGAACGAGGGGGTGATAGACGTCATAGCCAGCGACCACGCCCCATACCCGAAGGAGGAAAAAGAGAAGGGATGGCAGAACATCTACGAGGCCCCCTCGGGAGGAACGGGAGTAGAGACGAGCCTGCCGCTCCTGCTGGACTGCATGAGTCGCGGACTCATCACCCTGGAGCGGCTGGTCGAGGCATTCTCAGTCAACCCCGCCAAGATAATGGGCCTCTACCCGAGGAAAGGAGCCTTGACGCCGGGGGCTGACGCCGACATCGTCATCGTCGATCCCAACCTGGAGTTCGTGGTAAAGGGAGAGGAGCTCCACTCGAAGCAGAAGATAACCGCCTTCGAGGGCCACAGAGGAAGGGGCAGGCCGGTCACGACCATCGTGAGGGGAGAGGTCATCATGGACGATGGGAGAATCATCGGAAGGCCGGGCTTCGGGGAGTACATGAAGCCTATCACCTGAGGGGCGTTTTCAGCCTTTTCGTCCATTTTTCGGGGACAGATAAACCGTTTTACGGTGAAACCCCAGTATCATTACGCGTATGTTCGACCTAATCATCAAAAAAGGTAAGATAGTGGACGGCAGCGGAAACCCCTGGTACAAGGCCGATGTAGGCGTGTCAAATGGAAGGATCCAGTCCATCGGCAAGATCAGTTCGGGGGCAGATACAACCATTGACGCCGAGGGACTCGTCGTCGCCCCGGGGTTCATCGACTCCCACAGCCACTCGGACCTCATGCTCATGGCGGAACCAGAAGCCATGCCCAAGATCATGCAGGGGATCACCACAGAGATCATCGGCCAAGACGGCCTCGGAGAGGCCCCCATCAAAGACGACGTTCTAGAGGACTGGCGCAAGTACCTATCCGGCCTCAACGGCGACCCGGATATCGAATGGAGCTGGAGGAGCTTCGGGGAATACCTGAAAGCCCTGGAATCGGCCGAGACAGCCACGAACGTCGCCGCCCTGGTGGGCCACGGCAACGTCAGGCTCCTGGCGATGGGCATGGAGAACCGAGCCCCCACACCATCAGAACTTGACGCGATGAGGGGACTCCTAGCGGACTCCATGCAAGCGGGAGCCTTCGGCCTGAGCACGGGCCTCATATACCCGCCGTGCGTATACGCCGACGCCGGAGAGCTCTCGGAGTTGTGCAAGGTGGCTTCATCGTACGGGGGTGTCTTCGTCGTCCACATGAGGAACGAGGGAGACAGGCTCCTGGAATCCATAGACGAGGTCGTCTCAATAGGGCGGGAGGCGAGCATCCACGTCCACATCAGCCATTTCAAAGCGAGCGGCGAGCGGAACTGGGGCAAGGTAAAAGAAGCCTTGAAGAAGCTTGAGAGTGCCCGGTCGGCTGGCGTCGAAGTCACCGTTGACCAATACCCCTACATCGCCGGAAGCACATTCCTCAGCAGCCTCCTACCCGTCTGGACATACGAGGGAGGCACAGACCGGATGCTGGAGAGACTCCAAGACCCGGCCATGAGGATCAAGATCGCGGAAGAGATGACCGAGAAGGGGAGGGGACAG
Source organism: Candidatus Bathyarchaeota archaeon (assembly GCA_030601645.1). The sequence continues at coordinate 2,823 of JAUWBQ010000015.1, forward strand.
GACTGGGGTTGGAGCAACGTCCTCGTAACGTCGGTGAAGACCGAGAGAAACCGACCCTTCGAAGGAGAGAACCTGGAAGAGATCGCGAAGAAGAGAGGGCAGCCCCCCCTGGACGCCCTCTTCGACATCATCCTGGAAGAAGAGAACGCCGCCACCATGGTCAGCTTCAGCATGTCCGAGGAAGACATCCGAACGGTCATGCGTAGCCCCCTCCAGATGGTCTGCACCGACGGCATCGCCCTGGGGAAACCCCACCCCAGAGCCTACGGGAGCTTCCCCCGGGTCCTCGGAAGATACGTCAGGGAGGGAGTCCTCAGACTGGAGCAGGCCATTAGGAAGATGACCTCCCTCCCCGCCCAGAGCTTCGGCCTCTACGACCGGGGGCTGCTGAGGCCCGGGATGGGGGCTGACATCACCATCTTCAACCCTGACACGATACTGGACACGGCCACGTACAGGGACTCGATCAGGTTCCCGGATGGCATCGAACACGTGATAGTCAACGGGAAAATCACAGTACACAACGGTGAACATACCAAGACAAGGGCGGGAACGGTCCTCAGAAATACCAACCTCATCGAATGAACAAAACATCTCGTGAACCCCCCTACTTTCTTTCCTATTCTAGGTTAAGCACCGAAACTGGGAGTTGTCGACAAGTATAGAATTATAACCCCGCTAAATTTTACCCTTATAGTTTACCCTACCGGATTTTAACAGGGATCGGAGTACCGTGTAGGCATGGGGACTTAACAAAAAAAAAATTTTGTTTGATCGCGTTGTTTGAAAAAAAACTATGCCCCGAAAACTAGGATCCGAACTTCTTCATCGGTCAGGGGCGTCTCCCTAGGCGATGCCACAAATGTAATCACGCGCGGATTACGGATTCCACCTTTGACCCTGAAAACAGGGCATTTGGGGTCAGTACAGCCCCGGCTTTTCTCTATCAAAGGTGAGTCGCACACCGGGCAAAAAGAATTCAACTTCCGGGTTCCCCTCATGGGTATGTCCCCGCGACGTTTCCGTGGTTCCCCGCATCCACGGGGATTAAGTTGGTCCATCGCAGTTTAGACTCCATGAGCGAAATCATCTCCAAGGCGTGCAAAACCAAGTGAGGCTGTCACAATCCCCGCCCATATACTTGCAAAAATCCCTCAGGAATCTACGAAGTCGGCGTGGGCTCAGGGTCGGCGTCACCAAGTAGCGACGCTTGCCTTTTTCATAGATTCTCATTTTTCGGTCGGTCACGGGATTGCTGGGTTTCGGATAAATTAGCGTCCTCCTTCCCGGGGGAATGGAGGACACTATTTCACAGCTGATCGAGGCTAAACCCGCGTTGGAGAGGACGAAGCTGGCCTTCAGGAATTTATCGACCTTCATCACTCATACCAGCCTACGACGAATGGTTAACATCGCACCCCTGTTGAAGTAGGGTCGCTATAGGTGACCCGGAACCTTGCGGTTCCAAAAGGGGCCGAGCTTGCATCCACAAGCTCGGGGTTTCTGGGAGCGATGAGGTCCGGCATGGTCATAATCCCAAGAGTTTTTTTAAGCCGAGCAAGCGCATCGTGAAGGCTCGCCGGAGGAACAAGGCAATCGGGAAATTCACCAAAACCTCCTCCACGGGATCACGAGCCCGATAATTCCCGTAAACCGTGAGGATGTCCAAGAATCTTCCCAAGGCTATTCCTTCTTCATCTTCACGACGCTAGCATCAAGTTTTTTCGTCCGTGACTCGGGTACACCGTAGGGCCAATTATCGATGGCGATGATGATCGGTTCATCGGACTTGGTTTCTTTCTTCCCCATCACCTAACCCTCAATACCTCAATCCGCTGGCGGATGGCTTCCCGTAAGTTTAGGATCTGGCCGGCAATCGGTGGGGTTAAGGAATCCACCCTTCTTTTGAGGGGCAGCCTAGCGCGTGCTCTGCTCTCAACTGTCGTGAAATCGTCGAGGGCCACAACTTCGGGATCGCACCCCGGATAGCCGAAGAATGGCTCATCCTTTGCGCGTTGAGGCTGCTCAGCTAAAGCCGGGAAAACTTGACCCAGAATATAGCGACTCCGCGGAGTCAGCTGGGCTAACCAGCTTCTTGTCGGTCCTGAAACGACCGAAATCACAGACGGCATAGTGCCCAGATCGGTCCCTGAAGGCCAACCCAATCGGCTGCGAATCGGCCATGCGTCGGGAATGTTTTTCCCACTGAAATCACCTTGGGGCTGGATCTGCTGAAGCCTGCTCCTCACGGCGCTCAGGACGCCCAGACCTAACATTTTTCTTGCATTCATTTTCTCACTTCACCCCCTCATTCGATGATGAGTTAATCATGATGTCACCTATGCTGCTGATGAGCAAGCCCGTGAGGGTGCTGAGGATGAGGCACACGCCGACGATCAGAAACCTCGTCATTGGATGGAGACCCCCATACTGTCACGCGCCCGACCCAAGGCCGCCTCGTCCTCAAGTTTCTTTTTGGCGGCGGCGTCAACAACCTCACGCTTCTTGGCGGCCTCTAAAAGCTGAGCATTTTTCTCGTCTTGGATGATCTTATTTTCATCAGCAAACAACCTATCCACCTCCAACTGGGGCTGCAAGAACCGGAAGCGTCCCAACCTCTCCCTGAAGCCAAAACCGTAATCGGATCTGGGCTGCGCCTCCTCAACTTGGGCACCGTCGAGGGATCTCTGAGGGGCGAACTCTGCGATTCGGGCTTTCACCCGATTCATAGGCCTGATGGAAAAGCTGTCCTGCATCACGGCTCTGACCATCTTGATCAGAGTGCCAGTTTCCTGTAGTTTATACATCTTTTGGGCCAACTTGATTTCACGCTCGGTGGGCGGTCTATCTTGAGTCATTTCACCCGATCTCCAAATACTCATCGGGGAGCAAAGAAGCTATTGAAGAGGGCGAGCCACGCCCCCGGGAGGGCGGTGTTTCCTCCAGCTCAAGGAAACTTATTACCTTGCCACTAGCATCCTGAACCCAAGATTTAGCGAATAACATTTTCTGAAGATCCTCGCCACGGCTGAGTAAATCCTTTAATTCGTCCCTCAAGGGCTGGACCTCCTCGCGGATGAGTTCACGGAACATGTCGCGCTGTTTGACCTCAGCTAGCTCCCCTTCTCGCTGCGCCAACTCCCGTTCGAGTTGCCGGACCCGACCGGTGAGGGCTTGGTTTTTCTCATCATCATCGCCCGATTGCATCGCCCTGATCAGTGATATTTTCCTCATCTCATCGAATTGTTGGTCTATCTGTCGGCTCACATCATCCTTGGGCTCAGGCTCCCGGCGGTCATATCGACCATAGCGCTGATATGGGCGCCTGTAATTGAATTGCTCTGGGATGCTGATCCCCAGCTCCCTCTCAATCTCAGGCGGGATCGGGATCCGCCGCACGTTGCACCAGCTTTCAACGAAGAGCTTGAGGCGACTGCGCGGCATGTACTCCGCCGACACCTCGATGAGCTTGTAGAGGTCATCTACGCTGTACGGCTCCATGAACTTGACGACGCCAGCGGAGTTCTTGTCGCTGACGCCGAACGTGACCAGCATCTGCTTCAAGTGGCTGTATGGGTCGGGGATGCTGATACCGTCCTCCCTTGGTTTTTCCAGCTTCCGTGAGGCTTCCTCCCCCCCTCCAGCCGGGACAAAGTCCGCCTCCTTGAATCGAATACGGTGAGCGCCGAGGCCATGCCCCATGAGGCTCTTCCATTTATCGTAGCCCTTACCACACTCAGGACAGACGAAGGGCTTGACTGACATGGGCTGACTGACTGACTGAACATGGGCTGAAGGCTGACGTACATGGGATTCCCCAGACTGACCATGTTCCCTGCCCATGCCCATGCCCATGTCAGCTTCAGCCTTGACTCCCAGTGGCTTCAAGCCCGCCTGCACCCTAGACTGGTTATACTGCGCCAAAGTGGCCTCCACGCCGTGCTCATCAGCCAAGTGCTTTTGGAGGCTGGGCCAATCGCCGAAAAGGGCGCGGCAGCCTTCCTCTGGGCAAAGGAATTCATTGCCTGAAGAATGGAATTTCGAATTACAACTTCTATGACTCCAAGCCAAATTCTCACGCTTGTTGTCCGTTTCATCCCGATTTATGTGGTGCACCACCCAATCACCGTTTTCCCCACCTTTATTGCAGAAATAACAGCTTTTCGGCTCGTCTTTCATCACCTCGCGGGCTTTTCTTCGCCCATAGCTTGAGTCCACGGTCATCGCATCCGCTCCAGATCTACCAAAGTCCTGAGCCTATCCCTCGCCTCGACCTTCACCTTGCCGAGCTGGCGGTGCTCATCGTACTCCTTTAGCCGACGGTCCACCATATCAGCCCGGTGACGGGCGCGCTCCCTGAAAAAGCCAAGCATGGGGAACATAGGTAGGTTGCGGGGCGCGAACGGCTCCATCTTTTTTACGAAGGTCTCCATCTTCTTCTTGAAGCCCTCGGGGTCTGGCTCGTTCTGGTTCTTCACTTTTCGCCTGAGTTTATCCAGCGGGCTCACGCCACGCCACCTTTTATACGACATTGAATCATTCCCAACTCGCTTAAAAAGGGACTTGAATTCCTTATTAAAGGCTATGCTGGCTTGAAACGGGGTAAAATTAATTTATGGACGATAAACTGCCCCCATTCAGGGTTTAAGCGGGGTTATCAGGGTATTAAGAAAGCACCGGGAGGAGTTGGTCAGAAACCCCCGGCGGGACACAAACCCTCGGCAAGGGCTGAACAACAGCGTCCGCTAAAAATAGAGTTGTGGGGGTTATTTAAACTTATTTCGCTCCGTGAAGACGCAAGAAATTGGGGTAATTCCTCGAAATAGGGCTTAATAGGGTATGATAGGGTAAGAGCGGGTATATAAAAACCTAATATTTTAAATGGTTGAACAGCAACCTATCTAATGAACAACAATGCCTTGCGTAAGAGTTGGTCGACAGTATGGTTCTAAGAGATGAAATAGACAGGAGCGAGGAGGGCCTTTTTGAACCCGCGCCCCAAGATCTCGAAAAAGGACCAGAAATAGAAGGTTTTAACTTAACTAGACTAGTATACGAGGGGGTAGAGGGGGAAAAACACAATACTCTTACTACTAGTCGGGTTAATCTAATAAGCCCTAAAAAGGCTTATTTTCAGTGTCACCAAGCCTTCCAAAAATGGCTGTACCTAGACCCTCCAGATCGTGAAGCCATAGATGTGGCCCTTGCCGCCGCCATAGACCGTAACGTTCCCGGAGATCCCGCTTGGTTTTTCATAATAGCCCCTAGTGGGGGCATGAAAACAGAACTTTTGAGGAGCCTCGGGGGATACGGGCGGGTCTACACGCTATCTTCACTCACGCCAAAGACCTTCATAAGTGGCAAGCTATTCAAGGATCCCGAGACGGGCAAGCCCAAGATTCGGGGCTTGCTCCCCAGAATAGACGGCAGGGTTTTGGTCATAAAAGATTTTACCGTCATCCTGTCGATGAGGGACGTTGAGCGCTATGAGATATTCGGGCAACTTAGGGACATTCACGATGGGAAGCACGAAAAGGCTTTCGGCAACATAGACTTCACGGTAAGGGTAAACTCGAAAATTGGGTTGATTGCGGGCGTCACGCCAGCCATAGACATGCACCAGAAGATGGCCACCATGCTGGGCGAGAGGTTCCTAAAAATACGTCAAAATCCACACCATAGAAAAACAGCCGAACGCGCCCACGAGAACTTAGGTAAAGAGGAAGAGATGCGGGAGCAACTTAAAAACGCGGCGAGCGCGTTACTCAATAACCTAGACTTCGAGAAAATACCAGCTCTCACGGGGGAACAATCAGCGCAGATTATCAGGATGGCGGGATACGTGTCCTTAATGCGGGCTTGGGTATTCTGCAAATATTATCAGGGCCGGATCGTAGATTTGGACATCCCGAACCCCGAGGTCCCGACCAGAGCCGCGAAACAATTAGGTAAGCTGGCTCAGTCGTTGGCCTTGGTCAGGGGTCATGATACCGTCACGGTTGAGGACATGAACACCGTCCGTCGAGTCGCGAGGGATACAGCGCTCCCTAAGCGGCAGCGGTTAGTGAACGCGATTACAAAACACGAGATCCCACAATTCACCCACACGGATTTAGCCGGGTTCTCAAAGATGCACGAAAACACCGTGAATAATGAGTGCCAAAAAATGGTGGCGTTGGGTATCTTGGAGGCGAAAATAATACGCGAGGTCACCCTCTACAAATTTACAAAATCGTTCAAAAACCTAGCCGAAAGCGTGAGGCCGAGGAACCTGCACGGAACCAATTCTGGGAGGGCCGGATCATGAGCGAGGCAGCTTACAATTTCAGAGATCGCCCGCCCCTATGGGAGTCCTACGCCGGGGATCGCTGCCGCCTGCTTTTCTGGAATTATTCACGGCGGGCCTTCACGATGTTGGTTTTCGAGAGGGACGTCGAGGAATGCTGCTGGCGCGAGGTTGATGAGATTCCATTCAAACCCTTCGAGGATCGCGAGGAGTTCGGCCGGATCTGCGCCGAGGGATGACTTAACCTTCACGTGAATAGCCGCTCGGAACGAAGTAGAAGGGCGTTTTCCTTAATATCTCGATTACCTCTAATTCCCATTCTAAAACCGGACGCGTACCTATTTTCGCTGATTTGAATCTACCCATTTCATCGGTCGCAACATCAACCTCATGATCTTTTCCATCTTTTGTCGTGACGATGACCTTGTAATTTTTCTCTTTTACTAATCGTATTCTTCCCACACTCTCACCTCCAATCACCATCCATGACTTGTTTTATCTGAATAAAACACTTCGTAACAAAATGTTGATGTTCGCATTTCAGAAAAACGTTCTGAATTCATTACTATGAGCTTCACCAGAATCATGTGTACACGTGCAAATCTCTATGAAATGTTCGCCTTTGGTGGGTGGTGATGGTAGAGTCTTATGAAAAGGCTTCTCGCCGTTTAGTGGTAAGATGTATGGTCTATCTTCATCACATTCATAATCGAGTTCAATCTTCAAATCTGGATCCCAATCAAAGAGTACACAAGTACGATAAATTCTTGGCTTGGTATTTCCCACATTTTTGACTAAAATAGTTGATGATTCCTCTTCCGATTCATAAGGAGGCATGTTTTTCAGCTCATGCTTAATTGAGTCACCAACTGTTCTTTTCGTCTTGCGGTAAGAGTGATTGAGGCTGATCGCAGCGATGACCAAGCTCAAAAGACTAATGAAAAGAAAATAACCTTCGTAAATTTCTGATCCCTCGAATACATCTTGACGATTTAAATAGAAAAAGATTTCTCCCATTAACCACCGTCCGTAACTTGTTTTATCTGGATGAAACACTTCGTTCATCCATCAGGCAATAATGCCCAATATTAGCTAAAGCATTAAATAAAACCTTCAACTAGGAATGAACGTAAGTTGCCTCGCGGCAGCTTATGAAAAAGGAGGTGAGAACGTGAGACAAAGAAAACTAGCCTTAATTCTGATATTGCTGTGCGTGGGCTCAACTGGTGTGGTCTTTGCGACTATTCAATGGCAACGCAGCTTAGGTGGAAATCTTAAAGTTCTGGTAGCAAGTTATGGGGCGGAATTATACTCTGATGCTGCCTGTACTCAGGTCGCAAACTCCGTGCCGATAAGCCCCGTTGAACAAGGTAAAGTCGGCTACTCAACACCGCTCTATCTGAAAAATGTGGGTGGCGGCAGACTTTTTGTTTACTGGGAAATTTCATGGCTCAGTTCGCTTACGGTCCCCGTTGACGGGCAGTATAGCCCAGATGGTCACTCATGGCAGAATTTCAATGAAGGCCCGTTGAACTTCCACGATCTTCAACCCGGTTCGGTCATTCAGGTAAGATGGCTTTTCAAGGTTCCAGCCGGACAAGAAGCAGGCTCGGCGTATCAATACAGCATCAATTTGAAAGGCTCGGATACGGTGCCAAGTGCATGAGTCAGGAGATCCTCAAAATCCGCAAAATCGCGCCCATGCGACCCGTTGAAAGGAAAACCCCTTCTACGCTGGTCTTACCTCCGGCAGCGGGCATGAAAGGCGTGAGACGCGGGCTTGAGGGCGCGAGGCGATGAACTTGGATAGAATTCACGGACCCGGATCTAAATTTATCCCAGCGATTGACGACTATGCTGCGACTAAACGAAAAGAGTATGCCAAGACGAGGGCGACGCGCGTGAGGGCGATGGCCCTCCCCGATGAATTGATCTCAGGTTGGAACAAACACTAGAATCTTTCCCCTATTTTTTCCATAATTTTATGCCCAAGTACGCCATCCCACACCATATTACGAGATTGCCTATCGTTGACCCAAAGTATATCTGGGTCGTGTAGGGGTTCAGCCACACCCACGCCCCCGTCGCCGCCGCGAGCGGTTCCAGCACTAGATCGAGGGCAATAGCGGCGGCCACCCCGACGCCGACCCCGTATTTCCGGCTCACGGCGTAAGCCAGCTTCATGACCAGCACCCATAGCGCCGGAATGATCAAGGGCACCCCGAGCAGCTTAACGGGGAACAAGGAACTGTACGCGTACGCGCCCGATGCCACGCCCGTCGCCTCCAAACCGAATGCGAAGATCCCCATCACCGCGCTGGGGCGCTTGAGCTTCACCATCAGGCCCCCGCCATTTCCACTATCATCTTACCGCTCCCGTTATTGAGCGCCGCCTTGAAGATCCAGCCATTGTTGATGTGGGCCTCAAGTTCCTCCTCTAGGATTATGCGCTGTTTCGGGGCGGCCCTGTAGGCCACGACCCCTTCGCTCGGTGGTCTCGCCTCTTCAGAGCGGAGGGGCTTTTCCGCATGCTTCATCAGCCGGTCTATGTCGCTCGGTTCCAAGTTCATAAAGGTCTTGTTGAACCTCTCCATCTCGGCCACACGGCGGCGTAGGGTCTCAAGCTCCGATGATATGCTCTCCTCGCTGAGTTCGGTCTCAAGGTCGGGGAGGATCTTTGCGTACTCCTTCTTGATCTCATCGATCGCTCTGGGGTCTAGATCCCTCAGCCCCGCGTATATTGCCGTAAGGCTTTTCTGACCCTTGACGTGCCCCATCAGGAATTCGGCGGTGTCCTCGCCCAGCTTCCGCGTCGTGAACCTGAAATATTTGCGCAGCCCGTAGGAGCGGAAGAATCTGAACGGCTCACCGGTGGGGTGTCTGCCCACGCTTCGTATTATGGCGTGCTTCAGGCCCTTCTTCATGGTGATCTCGTTCATCTTGCTCCCGTCCTTGCTCACGATGTAGGTTTCATCGGTGAATACCTCACCCTTTTTCCTCCTATCCTCAAGGAGATCCCTGAGGTACGTGACGCCCTGAGGCCCCAAGAAGGTGAAATACCACTGCTTGGTTTTTCTCTGCTTGAGGGTTATCGTCAAGATGGTATCGTTGCGCTCATAGCTCGCCTTTATGTTCTGATATTGAAGGTTCAGAACATCAATCGGCCTCAGCCCCGAGAAGGCTATCAGGGAGGCGGCCACCTTGTATCTCAGGCTACACTTGTATAGGAGGCGTCGGATATCATCCTTCACCGGGATGTAGTCAAGGTACGTCCGGCTCGTGTCAACGTCCTTGAGCTTCACGCCTATCTTGAGCCGGTTGTCATCGAACCACCGCTTGAGGGCCGTCCACGCCTGAATTATGGAGTTACCGGCCAAACCTGCCTTAGTTAGGTTAGTCTTGAAGGCCAGCATCTCATCCTCGATCTTCTCAATCTTCCACGCCAGCGTTTCCTCCGCCGTCGCCCCGGTGAACTCAAGGAACCTATTCAGCCATCGCCCATAGCTCGCCCTAGTCTCATCGGACCCCAAGCGCTCCAGCCAAACATTTATCTCCGTCTTGTCCCTCTCCTTATTCCCTTGGGGGTAAAAGGGACGAACTACCATATAAATATAAGGGTAAAAATAAGGGGTCTTAAAGAATTATAAGTGTCATTTCAGATTTATCGGGGGAGTGTACAAATAATGCAGAACGCGATCGAGGCGAAGGGGCTTGTCAAGAACTTCGGCAACATCATGGCCCTGAATGGAACCAGCTTCACCGTGAGGGACAGGGAGATCTTCGGCCTCATCGGCCCGAACGGGGCGGGGAAGACCACCACCCTCCGGATCCTCAGCACCCTCATCAGGCCGACCTCGGGGACTGCGGAGGTCTTCGGCCACGATGTCATCCGGGATCAAGAGGAGGTGAGGGAGATAATCAGCTATCTACCGGAGGAGGCGGGGGCATACCTGAACCTATCCGGATACGAGTACCTCAGGTTCATGGCGGGGTTCTACGCCGATGATGAGAACGGGATCGAGGACATCCTCAAGGAGGGAGAGCTGATCTCCGGCCTGGAAGAGAGACTCGACGACCGGGTGAAGGGCTACAGCAAGGGCATGAAGCGGAGGCTGCTGCTGGGAAGGGCTCTCATGATGAGGCCCAGACTCGCCATCCTCGACGAGCCGACGTCCGGCCTCGACGTCGTCCACGCCTACCACGTCAGGGGGATGATCAAAGACTACGCGGACAAGAGGGGAGTCACGGTCCTCATTTCCAGTCACAACATGCTGGAGGTGGAGTACCTGTGTCACAGGGTGGCCCTCATCGACGAGGGCGTGATCATCGTCCAAGGGAGGCCAGATGATTTGAAGGAGAAGTATGGCGCTGAGAACCTCGAGCAGGTGTTCATGGAGGCGACCAGGCGTGGGTAGCCTACAGAGCCTCGTCGTGAAGGAGATCAAGGAGCTCGTAAGGGACCCCAAGATCCTCATCGGGGTCATCCTGATGCCCCTGATCATGTTCCCGATCATGGGTCAAGCCATAAGCATCTCCCAGAAATCGGTCATGCAGGCCATGATAACCGCATCCTTTGCCATATACGACGAGGACCAGGGTCGGGAGGCCACCGAACTTAAGAACTATCTCTACCGGAACAACACGGTCATCACGGTTGAAGCCGACTCTCTTGAAGATGCCCTGATAGATTTCCAGGAGACGAACGCGACGGCGCTCCTCTACATCCGTGAAGGCTACTCGGAGAACGTCTCCGACGGCTTGAAGGGAAACCTGAAGATCTACGCGAACCTCAAGACCCTGACGATTGCGGAGACCAGCAGCTCCGACTCCCTCTCCAGCCTCGTCAACATCTACTCATACTATTCGTCCATCAGCAGAATCCGGAACCTGTTGGAAGGCATCGGGGAGGAGGGGGACCCCTACATAGTCCGCAATCCACTGTCCATCTCGTACGCCTCAATAATCAAGGGCAACGTGCTGGAGATAGCCCCCGGCGCGATAGTCCAGCTGATAATGACCCAGAGCGTCATGCTACCCCTCATGGTCATGGTGATGCTCATGTTCGCCATCCAGATGGCGGCGACCAGCATCGCCATCGAGAAGGAGCAGAAAACCCTGGAGACGCTGATGACCCTCCCCGTGGGCCGGATGACCATCCTGAGCGGGAAGCTGGCGGGCTCCATCGTCGTCGCCATCGGGGGGGCGATCGCGTACATGATCGGATTCAGCTACTACATGACCTCCGCGTTCAGCTTCGTCCCGGAGATGACCAGCATGTCCACGGGGGACGTGGGCCTCGGCCTCGAACCCATTGGCATGATACTCCTCGGGGTCAACATCTTCGTCACCCTGGTCTCGGGCCTCGCCCTGGCGATATCTCTGGCCACCTTCACGGACAACGTGAGGAGCGCCCAGAGCCTCACGGGCTTCCTCACGATCCCGGTCCTCATCCCCGTGATCGTCCTCATGTTCACCGATCTCTCGATGCTCCCCCAGACCATCCAGTGGATACTGCTGGCCATACCCTACACCCACAGCATCATCGCCTCAAAGGCCGCCTTCCTGGGCAACTACGCCGCCGCCATCCAGAGCATCGGCTACATCACCGCATTCACCATAGTCGTACTGTACATCGCCGCCAGGATCTTCTCAACCGAGAGGATCATCACAGCCAGGTTCACGACGTTCAGCCTCAAGAACCTCCTCCGGAAGATCAAGAACGAATGACACCGGTTGGATGCCTTTTAAACATCCGCCGCCATTTCATTCCGGAACCGACATGCCCCATCCATATTTTAGCTCTCAGCCTTCTCCCGAAGATATCAACCGCCGGATCGAGGGATTCCCATCCTGGTACGAGGTAGACCTAGACAACATAGAGTTCAACCTGGGTCAGATCAAGAAACTCACAGACGCTGAGATAATACCCTGCGTCAAGAACAACGCCTACGGTCACGGTCAGATCCCTGTGGTCGCCCACCTCGAGGATTTGGGGATCGGACGGGTTCTGGTTGCAAAGCTGAGGGAGGCCTTGGAGATGCGGAGGAAAGGCCTCATCTGCGACATCGTCAGCATGGACCCCCTTTTCTCGGATGAAAACTTCGAGGACGTCGTGGAACACGGAATAACCCAGACAGTCTACACGAACCCAGTCGCCGAGAGGCTGAGCGCCACAGCTTCAAGGCTGGGTGAGACAGCCCGAGTTTTCGTCAAGATCGACACAGGCCTGAGGAGAGTGGGGGTGAGGCACGACGAGGCGGCTGATTTCATTGAACACATCTCAAGCCTAGCGAACCTCAAGGTGGAGGGCATTTTCTCGACTCTCACCCAGAACAAGGCCCGGGACGAAGAGCAGCTCGCACGGTTCCTTGAGGCGGACGCCGAGATGAGAAGAAGGGGGCTGGACCCCGGGGTGAGGAGCCTGGCCAGCAGCGACGCCACCCTCTATTTCCCCGAAGCCCACCTAGACGCGGTCAGGCCTGGGATGATCCTCTACGGGATATACCCCTCCGAAGCCGACTTCGAGGCGGGGATCGAGCTCAGGCAGGCGTTGTCCTTCAAGGCCAGGGTCGAACACGTGAAATGGGTCGAGAAAGGGGATTCCGTGACCTACTGGGGCAGGTTCGTGGCCCCCGAGCGGATGAGGGTGGGGACTCTCCACGTCGGCTTCTTCGACGGCATCCCCCGGGAGCTGGCGAACAAGGGCCGGATCCGAGTGGGGGATGAGTTCAGGTCGATCCTTGGCTCGGTCTCTCTCAACCACGTCGTCGTCGACCTCACCAGCGTAGATGCTCGCTCTGGTGACATCGTAGAGGTGGTGGGGAGAGAAGGGGAGAACACGGTGAACCGCATCTCAAACATGGCCGGTTGGATGACGTACAGCCTCCTAAACCACCTCAACCCCCATACGCCAAGGATCTTTTACAGGGGAGGAATCCCAGTCGCACTGCTAGAACCTTGACAGAACCCACCTACACTGTCATGGGGACGAAAGGACCCATTTTCGCCTCACCATAACCGTTAAATCGAGCCCGGGGCAACTTCACCGATAAATCCAGTGAGCGAGCGCATGGTCAACGAGATCAAGGGAATAGTATTCGACCTAGATGGCACCCTCATCCACTCAGCCATCGACTTCCCCAAGATGAAGCTCAGCATGATCGAGATCCTCGAAGACAACGACGTACCCCGGGGGATGTTCACGCCTAAACAGACCACGGTAGTCATCCTGGCGAAGGCCGAGGAAATCTGGAAAGAGCAAGGGAAGGAGGAAGCGGAGGTAGCCGAGATCAGAGAAGCCCTCGAGGAGACGATGAACCAGGCGGAGCTCGAGGTCGTCTCGAACATCGAGGAGGTGGAAGGGGCCTCAGACGCCCTGAAGTCTCTCAAAGAGAAGGGCTACAAGCTCGCCATCCTGACTCGGAGCCACCACGCTTACGCCACAGAGGCTCTGAAGAAGATCGGAGTACATCAATGCTTCGACCTCATACTGGGGCGCGACGAGACCCCCAAGCCGAAGCCCTATCCCGAGGCCCTATGGCACACTTCGAAGCTCATGGGGCTCGGGATTGAAGAGATCATATTCGTGGGGGACAACCACATAGATCACGCCTCAGCCGTCAACGCCCAGTGCCTCTTCGTCGGGGTCAGGACGGGGCCAAGGGGAAACGACTCGTGGGCCCAGAGCTGGCCCGAGATCATGCTTGATAGCGTGGGCGATCTTCCCAGATACCTAGACGAAGCATGAAAGGGTCATATACCCTTTTTCTTCCAGCGGAGTCTGACCTCGAAACAATTGAAATCGAGAGATAGGTTTTTATCGATACTATTGGGATGTATTATCAAATCCAACCCAATAATCTGGATTACTCTAAAAGGGAAGTGACGACATGTCAAGTAAAAATGATAAGTACACTCAGAAGCTCAATCAAGCTATGGCGGTCCTGAACAGGGTCGCAGATGACAACACGACTCCGAGGAACATTAGGCGTACCGCAAAGCAGGCGGGGGACATGCTCCTGGATGAGAGCCTGAGCTTTGCGGCGAGAGCCGCCAACGCCATCGATCTCCTTGAACAGATCTCCCAGGACCCCAATATGCCGATGTATACCAGGACCAGGATCTGGAACGTGATCAGTACCCTCGAAGGCATCAGGGACTAATGCGGATCAACCAAAATAATTCCATTTTTTCCGTCTAACTCCGAGAGTCGTATTCGCTAACCTTCTAATTTTATGCCTACAATCTTTTCAGACGCAATTTCACTTTTATATTCCCGATACCATCAAAGGAGGGGGGAAGGTTGTCCGTAAAGCCGCTCTCAGTACCTTGGCTCATCCGGCTTTTCTGGGACGAGGTAGTAACCTTGCTCGTCTGCATCAGCCTGGACTTGATAGAGTACGTTTTCCCACTGCTGATGATACCGGTAGCGGGAGACCT
>JAUWBQ010000028.1 GCA_030601645.1 Candidatus Bathyarchaeota archaeon
GTGAGAGCCTCTGGGGGGGCCTACGGGCGGGGTCGGAGGGATCTAGGCCAAGGTTCATGGGTGGATTTGAGGTTGTTCTATCCTCAATTCAGCGCTGATTCACATCTATTAGGAGAGAACAAAGTAAATCGGAATCCTCTACTGATATTTTAACCGCTCAGAAAGGCTCTAGGCGAAGCGGCGCTTAGCTAACCAGTATACAGCGAACGCAATGGTTAGGTTCACGATCAGGGTCCCGAACACAGGGGTGTAGCTCGTCAGACCGCTTGCCGCTGTCTTAGCTTCTTCAGCGGCTTTAGCGGCGTCCGAGGCCGTTGCCGCAGAGGACGTCGAGTCAGTAAGTCCTGCAACATCATCAGTGAGTGTTTCCCCTGTACCTTCGGTGCTTGGCGGTGCTTCATCTGGGTCTGGACCTCTAATGCTCTCTCCTTCAGGCTGCACTGCCTCGAACAGAGGTGGGGCTAGCTGCGATGGAATCGTTGAGACGAAGACGTACCCTAAGGTAATCGCCAGCACCGTATAGACGATCAGCTTGGACTCCAACTCACGCACCCCTCCTTCCCATATTTCGCTTCAAGGTCTAAGAAAACTACTGTGGTGGGTATATATAGTACTACACTTTAGAACAGCCTTTCCGCTTAGATTGGGGTCAAACTCGTTCTCTGACGGGTTTTTCAGTACATCCTTATTGATCAATACTAGTTTTCTTATCGGTTTTACATTGGATTGCGCGGAATCGGTGTGTCTAATTACTAAAAAAGTGGTTTTTATTTCTTAAATATAAATCCTGGGCTTTTCATGTATCCTGTTCTAGGCCTAGAACTCTCTGAGACCTCCCCTAGCGTGGCCTCTCTCTCCATATGCGTACCGTCTCGTACCACAGGATGATGACCGGTACGGCTCCCAGGATGAGGGTGGTGATGTTCTGCCTCGTAGGTTCCATTGGGAACTGCAACACATACGTGACCAGCATCGTGGTCATTAGGACAGCGTAGAAGAGGAACCTCGGGAGCATGATCCCTCCCAAGGTGACGAACTGCCTGAGCACCCCGACCTTCACCTCCCGGACCAGGATGTAGTCCCCCCGGATGCTCTCCACCAGCCCGAGGTCCTTGAGCTTGTTCAGGTGGTAGGCGGAGACGCTGGGGCTGCTGAAGTTGAGGGCCCTCTGGACCTCCCGCACTCCAACGGAGTGCTTGTCCGCCCTGAGGATGTACATGTAGACGAGAAGGGTCTTCCCCTTCAGCTCAGACTCTATGACTTCCTCGTCCGTGGCCAAGCCCTGAACCTCCTAACATTAGGAAATGATTCAACATAAAACAGTTAGGAGTGGCCATGGGGTTCGAGGATGTTGAGGAGCGCCAGCGTGGCGTTGATGGCCTCCTCCGTCCGCACAGTCTCGGGCCCTTGACCCGGTATAGCATTTACGGTGAAGTCGAAGGCCCGATCTAGATCCAGCCCTTTCTCGGATGATAGCTCCCTGAGACCTTTCCTCGGAGAGCCGAATGCCACTAGGACGTTCCTTGCGTCTCCAATCCTTGAACAGATTTCGGATTCCAACTGCCTGAAAGTTTGAGCATGTCTCGAAGTGGCAATTTTCAAATCGAAATTCCCGATGGATCCAATTTTTTCGATGCCGCCGCGCACCACGTGGACTTCGTATCCCCAGTAGAGATCGACGTCTTTCCTCCTCACGAATCTACCCCTCAGGTCGGGGGAGACATCGGAAACAATGACCGTGGCCCTGCTCCCCGGAGACGGCGCCCTCCCCGTCGCCCTCAACGGCCTGTCGACCCCTATGTCTACTCGAAACTCCCCGGCCTCCTCAGACAGTACGACGCCCTCCCGGAATTCGCCTATCTTCAACTTGTCCGCCCGCTTCTCGAGGGGGTGGTGGGGGGTGCGGAGCGGGGGGAGGATCCCTACGTACCTTAGCTCATCCATCTTCTTGAAGAGGCGCTTCCTGAGGTATTGGGGAGTCTCGACATAGCTGAGGAGCAGCCTGACAAGCCTGGACTCGTCTGGATCGTCCCGATATATGTAGACGTCGTCGACCCGGTATATCGCGGCGGCCCTAGCCACCTGGCCTATGATCCCCGTCTTCTCCCTGAGGTGGGGCACCTCGGAGACCAGGGACGAAGGTATGGCGATGGAGAGCCTGTAACCCCTGTGCTTTGAAGTCATATCGAACCCATACCTTTTTTCAGTCGGGGCCACGATTTCCAGCCCGTCTTGACGAACCGCTCTCTGTTCTCTAAGTCATCGAGGACCCAGTTCAAAAAGGCGTCGAAGCTCCTCATCCCGGCGACAGCCTCCTCGTCACCAACCCCCATCCGTACAAGGCTCCTCTTGAACTCGCGCTCTGCCAGGGCCTGGGTCCGGCCCGTGATTTTTGCGGTGACGATCATGTACCCCCTCATCTCCATCTCGTCCCTGATCTTGGACAATATGTACCCGCTACAGACGTGGATGGGCTCTTCCTTTGAGATCTCAAGCCTCTCTACGCCTTCGAGGGCGATTTCAAGCGCTTTTTCCAAGTACTGCTTCTCATTGAACACGGCGCCTTGGAACAGCTCTAGGGGCACCTCTCCAGAGTAGCGTTCTCCCGTCCCCACTCGGCGCATCACGATGACGGCGCCGCCCAGCAGGTCGCCCCAGCCCGATTGACGCCCGCCCCTAGCGAGTATCGTCCAGTTCGACGACCATGTATCTCTTCAGAAACAAGAGGCATGAGCCTTCTATTAAAATGGAAGCCCGCTTCTACTCCCTCTTCAGCTCGTCGATAGCTCCCATAGAACTGGGATCGTGGCCATAAAGGAAAGCGAGATAGGTCGAGACGTAGTCCCCAATGAGGAGGACGGAGAACATCCTGGCAAGCTTCCCCCGCCCTCTGGATCTCACTTCCAGCACGATCCCCACCCGGGACTCGAACAACGCCTTGAACCTGTCGATCTTCCTTGACATTTTTTCCGACTCGAGGGGATCTCTGATGAAAAGCAGGCAGAGGGACTCCAGCACATCCCGGGGAGCCTCGCTGGCCAAAGCTGCGTTGTGGAAGAGCTCGGGGAAGGACCCTGAGCCGGCCGGGACCTTGCTGTTCTCGTTGAGCTGGGTCCCAAATCTGTAGGCCACGCTGCCAAACAACTTCGAGCCGTAGACGAGCGGGACCTTGCTGTACAGGTCTAGGGCCAGCTTTTTCGCAGGGTTTGACGCCGCGGGGATCTCAGGCACCAATTCATCCCTGACCTCGCCGAGGACCTCGATGGCCTCATCGATCTCCTCTGTGCAGGGCGCCAAGCCAAGCCTCTCCAGAACCGTCACGAGTGTGAAGAACTGATAGGGGAGCGCCGCCCTGGGCTTCAATCCGGCGGGCATCGACGCGATGGGCAAGCCCCTGTCCCTCGATAGCCGCTCCAGCTTCCCTCCGGAAGTGAACGAGACGATAGGAGATCCAGCCTCCAACGCCTCATGGAACATGCTTAGGGTCTCCTCGGTGTTCCCGGAGTAGCTCACTGTCAGGACCAGGGTCTCTCCATCGACGAACCCCGGGAGGTGATATCCGCTGGAGACCAGCATGGGGATCCTAGACTCGCCAGAGAGCCAGTCGGCGATGAGCCTGCCTCCTATGGCGGAGCCCCCCACGCCTGCGAAGACCACGGCATTGAACGTCTTGCCGCCCAGATCCCCCAGGGAAACGGCTTCGGCGTTTTCAATCGCCAGCTTGCAGTCTTCGGGGAACCTTCCCAGGTTTTCCAGCATACCGCCCTTGTCCAGTTCCACGATCCTTGCGAGCGCGTCCAGGTTGGAGACCATCACCCAATAATGCGACACGAACCAGATAAAAGCTCTTCAATGGGGCCATTTCCAAAAGCGGGCGAATGACCTGAGATCGGAGTGGCCAATGACCACGGAGGTCATCTGAAATTAAAAGAAATGGGGCTGAGTATTGCAGTGTTATGACGCTACTCGTCGACGATTATGGCACCGACGGGGCATGAGGCCTCGCAGGCGCGGCAGGCGATACACTGGTCCTCCTGGGCGACGACGACCGTGTCCCCCTGGGCCTCGAAGACGCCCATCGGGCAGGTGTTCACGCATGTCTGGCAAGCATTACAAGTGTCTTGATCGAGGGTCACACTGACCATGGCTTATCACCTTGTTGGATTCCTCTGATCTTGCTGCTTTCCGAATAAAAGTGTTGAGGTGGGTGCGTCAGCCCCTGGAGCCGAGGGATTCCAGCGCCTGCTCGATCCGCCTTATCGCCTGGCTCCTCCTCCTGAGGCGGTCCTTCCTCCTCCGCTCGTAGTCCCTGCGGGAGACCCGCCTAGCCCTAAGCCGCACGTCAAGGTTCCTCATGTCCTGGCTGATGCGTTCCAGCTCTCCCTCGGCCCTCTTGATCTCTCCCAGCCTCTCTGCGATGTCCGGATCCTCCTCCTCCAATGTTCTCTCCAGCTGCCTCAGGGATCGGGTCAACTCGCCAAGGCTACGGTTGATCCCTGCTGTGCGCTGGTCGAGCTGTTCGCGGCTTATCTCGCCTTCTTCGAGTTCCAGCTCCAAGCCCTCGACCTCCCTGAGGAGGGCGATCCGCTCCATGCTCTGAGTTATGAAGTCGGAAAGCTTCAGCGCCTCCACCTCGATGGGTTTCACCTCCATCTTAGTCTTCCGTCGCTTCAGGATCAAGGAGACCCCTACGGCTCCGGCTGCGACCAGGAGCACTGCGATGGGTCGGAGGATCGGCATGATCGAAGCCGAGGGAAGGTCGGCCGCGATCTCGGTTCGCTCCCAGGGTAGGAGGGCCCCGTACTCGAAGCTCAGGCTCTCGCTCTCGGGCCAGGTGACCACCGCGGAGAGCTCCCTCACATAGAAGGGGAAGTCGCTGTTGGGGTAAGCGAGCGTTGATACGCCTCCCGTCGTGGTGACGTAACCGCCACTGGGCACGGTGTAGGACACTGCGAAGCTCCACCGGTCCCCGTTCATCAGGTACCACCTCGTGGAGACGTATGCATCGACGTAATCTTCCCCTTCTTCGCTGGAGACCTGCAACGGGCCGACCCCGTCCCTGGCCTTGATGTCCGATGCCTCAAGGGGGAGCTCCAGGTGGATGCGGTTCTTTGGGGCTCCGGTGTTGATCAGGGTGTAGCTGTCCTCTATCCTCATGCTCCCCTGCTTCACGGTGATCTTCCTTTCAAGCCTCTCACAGTCTAGGATGTATTCATCGTCTGGAGCCGGAAAGTACGATATTGTAACGTTCTCGTTAGCGTAGGCTTGGATCGACTCCGACCCGTAGTCCAAGGTCCAGATCCCGTCCTGGTTCGAGTCGGTGAAGTTCAGGTCAGAGACGGTCTCCTCGAACTCCGCTTCAAGGGGCATCTCGGCGTGAAACACGAACATAGAGATGTTATACGCCAATGCAGGGTAGACGGGCATCCAAGCTGAAAATGTATATTGGCTCTCACCCACCATGTCAACGAACAGGTATGAAGCCCTGAGCCTCAGAGATAATTCTCCGGTCATACTCGAAAATACGCCCCCAGTCAGCCTGACAGGCGAGGGGAGAATTATTTCATACCCTTCGAAGCCTTCCCTCGCCTCTTCGTCGAAGGTCATCGGGGTCCAGTCGGAACCCTGCCAGACCTCGAACGTTTGCCGCTCGCTGGCGAAAAATGGGTGGAACCCCATCCAGAATTCTCGGATTTCGACATCCTCTCCGAGTGACGCCCTCAACGTAAACTCATCGGTCATCCATATGATTCCGGCGTTCTCGATCCGGATCTCTCTATGGACATCGACGATGGGTTCGGGCGGCTCGACGCCGGTATCAGCCTGGACCGTATGAAAGGGCAACGCTGAAAATATTATTGCGACGATGAATATCACCGTGGAACGTCTCATGGGGTACACCGTACACAGTAAAGAAACACACCCCAAATTTAAAACGTAGGGCGCAAAGCCATGCCTCCCCCAAAAAAGGTATAGTTATAAAAGGGAATGGAAGAGGATTGCGTGTTAATCGGAGGACCCCTGATTGAATAAACCCCACCCATATCTGCCTAACAGCGTCCCCGAGATCAAGGAGAAGATGATGGAGGAGATCGGCATAGACTCCATAGATGAACTCTTCTCCGACATCCCAGACGAGTTGAAGTTCCACGGCGAACTCGACATCCTCGGCCCCTACTCGGAGGCCGAGTTGCGGAAAGAGGTCTCCGGAACCCTAGAGAAGAACTGGAGCCTCAGGTGCCCCCCCTTCCTGGGCGGGGGCGTCTGGCCCCACTATGTGCCCGCGGTGGTCGACGAGATCGTTAGCAGGGCCGAGTTCCTCACAAGCTACACCCCCTACCAGCCCGAGATCACCCAGGGGATGCTCCAATCCATATTTGAGTACCAGAGCCTAATGTGCGAGCTGCTCGGCATGGAGGTGTCCAACGCCTCCGTGTACGATTGGGCCACGGGCCTCGGCGAGGCCGCCCGAATGGCCAGTAGACTAACGAGGAAGACTTCCATTCTAGTCCCCAGCCTTATGAGCACCAGCCGACTCGCAGTACTGAGATCGTACGCCGAACCGGCTGACATCACGACCGTTCAGGTGGACTACGACAAGACCACAGGGCAGATGGACATCGAAGACCTGAAAGAGAAGATGGACGACAAGACCGCCGCGGTCTACATCGAGAACCCCTCGTATCTCGGGTTCATCGAGGAGGGAGTAGAGGCCATAGGCGAGGTGGCGCACGACTCCAAGGCGCTGTTCATCGTCGGCGTCGACCCCATCTCCCTCGGCCTCCTCAAGCCCCCGGGAGATTACGACGCAGACATCGTGATCGGGGAGGGACAGCCCCTCGGCAACCACATGAACTTCGGTGGCCCCCTGCTGGGCATATTCGCCTGCAAGGACCAGCCCAAGATGATCAGGCAGATGCCAGGCAGGCTGATAGGCATGACCGAGACCCTCGAGGGCTCCAAGAGGGCCTTCGCGATGACCCTCCAGACGAGGGAGCAGCACATAAGGAGGGAGAAGGCCACGTCCAACATATGCTCGAACCAGGCCCTCTGCGCTTTGGCCAGCGCAGTGTACCTATCCTTGCTGGGTCCCAAGGGCATGAGAGAGCTGAGCGAGGTGGTGGCGAGCCGAGCGAGGTACGCCATGAGGAAGATAGGCGAGCTCCCCGGGGTCAGGGCTCCGGTGTTCAACAGCTCCCACTTCAAGGAGTTCACGGTCAAGTTCAGGACGAAATCCGTCTCGGAGACCCATCTCAGCCTTCTCGACAGGGGGATCCACGGCGGGAAGTCCCTGGTGAACGAGTTCCCCGAGCTCGAGGAGACTGCCCTCTACAGCGTCACCGAGATGCACACTAAGAAGGACATAGACAGGCTGGTCTCGGTCCTCGGGGAGGCGCTGGAGGGATGACTATGAGACGATTCAGGCAGGCAGACTGGGAGGAACCCCTCATCTTCGAGCTGGGCATGGAGGACAGGGTCGGCTTCACCGTCCCACACCTCGAACCGGAGCTGATCGACGCCATCGATGATATCGCCGAGCTCGTCCCCGAAGGGATGGTCAGGACCAAGCCGGCCAGGTTGCCGGAGGTCTCGGAGATCGAGGTCCTCCGCCATTACATCCACCTCTCCCAGATCAACTACGGCGTAAACTCGGGGGTCATCTATCCCTTGGGAAGCTGCACCATGAAGTACAACCCCGTCATCAACGAGGTCCTCGCGAGCCACCCCAAGATCACTGAGACACACCCGGAACAGGACGAAGCCTCTGTCCAAGGCACGCTCGAGTTCTTGCACAAGCTGACGGAGGGTTTCCTGGAGATTACGGGCATGGACGACGCCAGCCTCCAACCGGCCGCCGGCGCCCACGGCGAGTACCTCGGCATCCTCATCATCTTGGCCTACCACGCCGACAGGGGAGAGCTGGACACCCGCAGGGAGATCATCATCCCCGACTCTGCCCACGGCACGAACCCAGCGAGCGCCATGATGGCGAGATTCAAGACCGTGGAGGTCCCGTCCAACGAGGACGGCGGCGTCGACATCGAGGCCTTGAAGAGCGTGGTCGGGCCCCAGACTGCGGGGCTGATGCTGACGAACCCCAACACGCTTGGGATCTTCGACGAGAACATCGCTGAGATCGCTGAGATAGTCCACGAAGTGGGGGGGCTGATGTACTACGACGGGGCAAACCTCAACGCCATAATGGGCAAGTGCAGGCCCGGCGACATGGGCTTCGACATCGTCCACGTCAACCTCCACAAGACCTTCGCCACCCCCCACGGGGGCGGGGGCCCGGGTTCGGGGCCCGTGGGCGTCAAAGCCTTCCTGGCCGACTACCTCCCGGTTCCCACCGTCGAGGAGGCCGACGGAGTCTACAGCCTCAGCTGGGAGAAGCCCAAGACGGTCGGCAAGATCCACGGGTACCACGGCAACGTGAACGTGATGCTGAAGGCGTACGCCTACATGCTGTCCCTCGGGGGGGAGGGGCTCAAGGAGGCCTCCGAGCTGGCCGTTCTGAACTCGAACTACATCGCCCAGAAGCTGAAGGACGTGAGGGGATACTCCCTCCCATTCGGGGAGGGGAAGTGGCGGATGCACGAGGCTGTGCTGAGCGCATCCGAGATGGAAGAGGAGACTGGGGTCAGGGCCCTCAACGTCTCAAAGAAGCTGCTGGACTACGGCCTCCACGCGCCCACCACGTACTTCCCCCTCATCGTCCCCGAGGCCCTCATGATAGAGCCGACGGAGACGGAGCCCCTTGAGGCCCTCGACGAGTTCATAGAGGCCATGAAGGAGATATCCAAGCTGGCATACTCGAATCCCGAGGAGGTTCTCGAGGCCCCGAAGAACACGACGGTAGGGATGCTCGATGAGGTCAGGGCCTCCCACCCTAAGACCCTCTGCCTGAGCTGGGGGACCTACTGCAAACTCCCTCTTTGAGGGGGGCAGCATTTTTATTCACATAATACGAAGGAGGGCTGGAAGGGACCCCGATGATGAACCTACTATCGACTCTCGCCTCGGCAGACCTGAGCAGCCTGCAGCAGCCCCCAATGGCTACCATACTCATCCTCTTGTTGACCATCGCACTAAACCTAGTGATCGGCTTCTTGGGCAGGAGGAGCATGGACCTCGATGAGTATAGGAGGATCATGACGGAGTCTCGCATCGCTCAGCAGGAAGTGATGGCGGCGATGAAGAGCGGCAACCAGAGAAGGATCTCCAAGGCTCAGAAGAGGCAGCAGGAACTCTCCCAGGAACAGATGAAGATCTCGGGGAATAGGATGAAGACGTCTTTCTTCTACATTATCCCTCTGATGATCCTCTGGCCGGTCCTCCGGACATTCTTCGGCGATGCCATCATCGCCTACATGCCTTTCAAGTCCCCCATCTCGGGCCTCGAACTGAAGATGGGCAGCTGGTACTTCCTCTGCACATTCACGTCAAGCATCATCATACAGCGAGTCCTTGGCCTCACCTTTGAAATCGATCCCGAGGATAGCGCCAAGTAGGTCTCAGAGATGAACGACCAGGCGGATCAGGCCTCCGAGAGGGGGCTCGTGATAACCGTGAGTGGCGTCCACGGTTCTGGGCGCTCCACCCACGCAAAGAAGCTGGCGGAGACCTTCGCCCTCAGGTACGTGTCCTCGGGGACCATATTCAGGCAGATGGCGGATGAGCGGGGTATAAACCTAGAGGAAATGTCAAAGCTTACGGAAGAGAACCCTGAACTTGACAGGATGATCGACGAGAGGGCCACGGAGGAATCCAAGAAGGGCGGGGTCGTGATCGACGCGACTCTCTCCGGCTGGATGGCCCACGACCCGGATATCAGGATCTTCCTTAAAACCCCCTTCGAGGCCCGGATAAGGAGGATTGCCAAGAGGGAGGGAATCCCCTACGAGGAGGCTGAGAAGGAGACCACGGTCAGGGAGGAGAGCGAGAGGGAGAGGTTCCAGGAATACTACAGTTTAGACATCGCAGACCTCTCCATATACGACGTGATCCTGAACACCGAACTCTATGAGCCGGAGGGGACGGCGCGAATCCTTAAAAGCGTGGTCGAGGAATACTGCTCGATCAGGTGATCGGATGTCGGCCATGGATGTAGGGCGGATCTGCCTCAAACTGAAGGGGAGAGAGGCGGCGAAGCGCTGCGTCGTAGTTGACGTTATCGACAGGAACTACGTGATTGTGACCGGCCCCTTCGAGCTGACTGGGGTCAAGCGGAGGAGGGTCAACATGAGTCACCTGAAGCCCTTGGATGAGGTGATCGAAATCCCTAGGAACGCCTCGGACCAAGAGATAATTGACATCCTGGGTTAAGGCCCTTCAATCCTTGCAGAGTTTATTGCCTGGGATTGGATTTTCCGTTTTGTGGAGGGGCCTGGCCGCGTCGGCCGTCGTCCTTCGTTGCCGTTGGGGCGGCCCGTTTCCCCAGACCACTCGTGTGGGGTTCGGGCGGCCTTACCGTTCCTTTGGAGCCCGGCGCCCACGGGTTCGGCCCCTGATCCACCGTCTATGTCGTTCATGCGCCCTGTTGCTATGATGGAATCCATTTAGAGGGGCTGAGTCTTTAAGGGGGATTTTCGCTTCACGTCCGTCATGAGGAGGGACATGAGGGAGAGGATTGTTGAGTCGTCAGAGAATACTGCGAATTCTATGGACGGGGTCATCGTCTCCCGCTCGTCCAGTTTCGCGAGGACGAAGCGTCTGTGGTCCGAGTCTATGAAGAGGAGGGGGGTGGAGACCGCGACTTTCCTCACCTCGAACAGGTATGAGAGCTCCCTCGCCAGGGGGTTCGTCTTGGGGTTCAAGGGGGAGCAGATTCTGATCTCGACCCCTTCCTCCTTTACCTGGTCGAGGAGCTTGGGGGCGGAGTTGAATAGGAGTGAGAGCCCGTCTGCGCTCGTGAGGATGTCCAGAGTCTCCTCGGACTGGCTAATCATCTCGTGGCATTTTCCTATAATGTCGTCGTCTTTGTCGATGTACCAGATTATCTTCTTCTTGGGAGATGCATCGCTCTTGATGAGTTCGTGGGTCCGTGTGAGGGTTTCGAGGACTGCGGAGAAGTCGTGGGCCTTGTTCTTCACCCTCTTTAGGGTCGCGCTGAACGCGTCTGTGGGGGAGGCGGGGGCGAAATACTTGGGGACTCCGGGTATTTCGACAACTATTCCGTATTCTATTAGTTTTTTTAGGGTTCCGTAAACTTTCGTCCTGGGAACGTTGCAAGTAATGCTGAGCTTTCTCGCTCCAGAGCACCCAAGGCCCAATAGGCTAAGATATACCTTGGATTCGTACTCCGAAAGGCCAGCGTATTCAACCATTTTTGGCCAGATGAGAAGCAGGTCTACGATGTCGTTGTCTTCGCTCTTGTTTAGGGATCTTCGTTCTCTTGAAGTTTTAGTTAAATGAGTCAAAATTGTTCGTTCCCGTTGGTTTTTATTATGTTTATTATTTCTTGATACTGTCACTATCAGCACCCTCATCGTAGTTACATCGTGAAGTTAGCGTTGGGGCTTCGATCAGTCCCAAGTATACCCCCGGGAACATATGGAAGACACATAGATTTCGAATTTTTTTTACAAACAATCGTTTTTTTTAACATCAAAAAATTGGTTATTACGTTTTTATGTAACTAAAAACTGCGAAAATAAGAGCCTATGTGCATCTGTTTTATGCATCTGAAAGTATCACTCTTTAAATATTCGTTTTCTCGTTACCATAATGTTTGATATTTTAATTCCGAGTCGGTATTGAAACATGGAAAACATAAGGATGCAGCTCAAAGTCCTCTCGAAAAGGCATTCCCTCGAATTAATAAGGCTCCTTTTCGAGGATCAGAAATACGTCTCCCAAATTTCGAAGGAAACAGGCATCCCATACACCACCGTTCAACAGAGAGTGTCAGAGCTAGAGAGAGCCGGAATTGTGGAAGTGGAGGCAGGAGTCGACGAAGCTTCGAAGAGGGCGATCAAGCTGGTCAGATTGGTGAATTTTAGGATCGAACTCACCCCTAGAGTAATCCAAAAGCTCGTTACCGGTGAAGACCATAGAGAGCTTAGAATAGGGTAAAATCAAGTGGTATACTTTTTCTCCGTTAAATAGCGATCCCTGCTATCCGGCAGAACCGTCACGACCCGGCGGCCCTCTCCCAATTCCTCCGCTACTCTGAGAGCCTGAAAGACATTAGCCCCGGAAGAGACGCCGCAGAAGAGGCCCTCCTCTCTGACGAGCCTGTCCGACATCTCGATGGCGTCGTGGTTGGTGACCTTGACTACCTCGTCCACTATACCGCTCTTCATCATCTCCTCGATGATCCCGCCTGTCACCTCACCGCCAAAGCCCGGAATCCTGTAGTATCCGCCGCTAATGGGATAGTTAGCCGAGGCGGGCTCGACCCCGACGATCCTCACACCGGGCAACTTTTCCCGGAGAGCCTTCGCGACACCGTAAAGGGTTCCCCCAACGCCGATGGAAGCCACGAAGGCATCCACCCTGCCTTTCATCTGCTGGAGTATCTCCTTTCCGGTTTTAACGTGGGCCTTGGTGTTAGCGGGATTGCTGAACTGGCGGGCCCACCAAGTATTGGGTCGAGTTCGTTCCAGCTCTAGGCATTTGAGCCGTGTGTCGATCTCCACCTCGGCTCCCGCTACGCTCTTGTCCTCGGATGTAGATTCGAGCTTGAGCTGGTGGACCTCGGCGCCGTAGCTCTCAATGAGCCTGATCCGCTCGGGGGTCATCCCCTCCGGCATGTAGATGGCGACCTGGTAGCCGAGGTAGTTGCCGATGAAGCTGACCGAGGTCCCCGTGTTTCCCGTGCTCGCCTCTATGATGGTGTAACCTGGCTTCAGCTTCCCTTCCGCCTCCGCCTCCCGGATCATCTCCAGGACTATCCGGTCTTTCAGGCTACCGCTGGGGTTCATGTACTCGCATTTCACGTAGACATCCGCCAAGCCCTTTTCCGGGACTTTCCTCAGCCTGACCATCGGCGTGTTCCCGATGAGATCTAGGACGCTGTCAACAACCTTCAAACTCAATCCCAGCACTATTAGACAACGTTGGCGGGATAACAGTTTCCTTTGATCCTCACAAGG
>JAUWBQ010000141.1 GCA_030601645.1 Candidatus Bathyarchaeota archaeon
CGGCTGGTCGTTCTGTTTATTGTTTTTTCAAGCAGTGCGATGAGGATATCCCTCTGGGCGGGCAAGGCATCGCCTAAACAGTTCAGAGGTTGGCCATCTTAGAAATGGGTTTCGCCTAGATGATGAGGCTGAAGTTCCAGAGGCATGCACCCAGCCTCACCAGGCCGTGGAGCATGGGGTACGCTAGGAGGGCCCTGAAGGACTGCTTCTTCGTCAGGCGGATGAGGAGGTAGGGGATGGCGATGCCCAGGGCTATGAGGGCGATGTCCACGGGCAGCCAGAGGCCCTTCTCCATCAGCATGACCGTGTAGGGGTTAGACTCGTATATGTAAGGGCGGGTAAGCGCCATGACCGTCGAGAGGTGGTCGCCCAGGGTGCCAGCTATCAGCATCAGGTACGAGAAAGCCTCCAGTCCGATGCGCCTACCGCCGGTCAGCACTGCCTCCACCAGAGAAGATGTATTTCAAACACATGATATAAACATGTAAGTAAGATACATACTAAATCGTGTTCAGTAACTTAGTTCCCAGACCCGGAATTCACTTTTCCATGCAACATCGGGGAAACCCATCGGAACGTTTCCTATGTTCACAGACTGGCCAACCGTGGTTTGGACTCTTCGAGGTTAGATCACGGCTTCAAGAAGAATGTGAGGCGACTCGAATGTACAATGTCTTATATCCTATTCCAACACATTCGAGGATCTAGGTTTGATTATGTAAAATCCCTAATTTTTACTCGGAGAGAGACGCGCGTAAGTTTTAAATGGTGATGCGCTCGCAGTTGGCAACGCTCCCCACCGAAATCAGCGATAAATGTTTTACTGTATTGATAAAATAAATATTAAATAATGATAAACTCCATTCTGTGGTGGGGAGGGCTAGGGGCCCAATGGAGACCTGGGATCCTGGATATCGGGGATATCGTTGCAGGGAGAATGACATTTTGGCTCGGCCAGGTGAGCGCCTGCTCCCGGGTTTTTTCACCCTTGCTCCAGGGCCGGCAACACTCCCCACTAAAATTAGTGAGAAATCCTATACTGTACTGATAAAGTAAATGTTAAATGGTTATAACCACCATTCTAAACCACAGATAAAAGGAGATGAATCATAGACATGTCATTCTTTATAGCTGGTAGAATCTTCGGAATGCTTTGTCTTATTGCGATAATGGGCGCAGTGACCTACTATATACGGAGAGCGAAGGGAGGAAAAGTTTCCCCGGTCAGGAGATTGGCCGGCATCGATGCAATTACCGAGGCGATCGGGAGAGCTGTGGAGATGGGGAGACCCGTCTTTT
This sequence comes from Candidatus Bathyarchaeota archaeon, assembly GCA_030601645.1. Next base: position 1,300 of record JAUWBQ010000141.1, read on the forward strand.
GCTCACATGGAATCAGCGACATGAGGAACGCCACATATGGACCCCAGACGATAGCCGGGCTAAGCGTTCTCAGCTTCGTGGCGAAACAGTGCGTCGAATTGGGCGCGAGGTTAATCGTGCCGGTTAGGAACACGGAGGTTTGGCCCGTTGCAACCGATATTGTTGAGACGGCCTACAAGATGGCTGGAAAGGCAGATGAATTCAACGTCGACGACGTAGCATACCTTTCAGGTGATCAGTTCGGCTATTCCTCAAACTACCTAGGGATGATGATGCGGGAGAAGCCTGGAGCGAACATAATGGTCGGAGCATACTGGGCAGAGTCTCTTCAACTTGCTGAAACAGGAAACCGCGTAGGCGCAATGCAGGTAGCTGGAACGGCTAATACACACCAGATAGCCTTCTTCGTAATTGCTACAGATTACTGCCTAATAGGCGAGGAGATATTCGCCGCAGGCGCATACGTTACCGAGGACCCCGTCTTCATATCTAGCATAGCAGGGCAGGACTTTGGAAGAATCATCGCCGTCGCGCTGATGATAATTGGCACAATCCTGTTCACCATGGGTAGCGATGCACTCGTAAAACTAATCGGATGGTGACCGTGTATGTCTGAAACACTTAGGAGAATAGAGATACCCATAGCGATAACAATTTTCTGCACTCTGCTTCAGATAGTACCCTTCTACATTCAGGTTAAACCCCTTGAAACCTTCTCTGACACCTTCAGGAGCTGGATGGTACTGGTTGCTACGTGCGCTGTCTTCTTGGGCATGATGTCCTTAGTGCTTCTTCACTCAAAGAAGATCCAGAGGAAAACCAAGGGATGGGAGTTCAGTGTACTTACCATTATCTCATTGATAGTGATGATGTTGGCGGGCCTCCCGATATCCGAAATAGGGCTGGGAGATAAGAACCCCGTGTTCGACTTCCTCTTCAAGAACGTTCTAACGCCTCTGGGTGCCACGATGTATTCGATAATAGCCTTCTTCATCACATCCGCTGCTTACAGATCCTTCAGAGCGAGAAGCGTTGAAGCAGCTATCGTTCTCTTTTCGGGGATACTGATGATCTGCTATAACGCGCCGTTGATGACCGTTGCATGGCCTCCCTTTATAGACATAGGAGACTGGATATTCAGCATTCCTAACATGGCTACGATGAGAGCCGTTATAATCGGAGCCGCCCTAGGAGCCATAGCTCTTGCGATGAGAGTTTTGCTAGGCATAGAACGCGGATACCTGAGAGGAGGAGAGGACTAGCCTTGTCCATTCTTGAGAAAATACAGACCATAGACCGCAGGTACATATACCTTCTAACTTGGATAGCCGTTCTTTACCCATTGGTAAATCCGTTAGGCCTACCCGTTTCAATAGGAAAGTACTCTACAGCCTACTACAACTACATAGATGAACTTCCCGACGACAGCGTCATAATGGTAACCTTCGACTATGGAGTAAGCGCCATGCCAGAACTCTACCCCCTTACTGTAGCGACATTCACCCAGCTTTGGAGCCGCGACTTCAAGATCGTCGTGGTAGCCAGCTGGTTGCAGGGTCCCATGGTAATGGATGTCTTGTTAGAGGAGATTGATCCCCAGAAGGATTACGGGAAGGTATACGGTGAAGACTGGGTAGAGCTTGGATGGTTTGCCCAGGGAGAGATCGGTATGGCCGCGCTTGGCAAGGACATCTGGAGTACGCTGCCCGTCGACTACATAGAGAACAAGCAAACGTCGAGCTTTCCCATGATGCAGGACATAAAAACAGCAGAGGACATTGACCTGATAATAAGCTTCGAGACCGGCACGCCGGGACTCCCAGAGTGGATACGCCAGTGGGAAACACCCTATGGCACACAAATAATAATGGGATGCATCGGCGTGATGGTTCCCGAAGTCGCTCCATACCTTCAGACGGGACAGCTAGGGGCCCTGATACCAGGGTTGACGGCCAGCGCTGAGTACGAGCTTCTGCTAAACCGACCAGGACTGGCAATAGCTGGAGTAGACGCGATATCGGTGTCACACCTGATGGTCATAGTCCTTGTCATCCTCGGTAATATCGGATACTTCCTCTCTAGAGGCAAGGAGAGTTCCTAAGATGGCTGACCTGTTCGCGATATGGACGGCGGCCTTCTTCACCCTTGCTATCTACACTTTCCTCTACAAGGAGAACACCTGGTTCCAAATAGCGACAGCAATCTACCTAGGCACAGCGGTCGGCTACGGAGTTACCGTCAACCTAAAGTACTTGAGAGACCAGTGGGGAGCAGTATGGTCCTCCTCCGCATTCATGATGACGATGTTCGCCTTCGCCATGATCGTCGGCCTACTCTGGTACTTCAGGTTCTCAAAGAAGTACTTCTACCTCTACAGGTGGCCTCTGGCCATTCTGGTCGGGACGGGCATAGGACAGGCAATGCAGACGATAATCTTCGCTCAGTTCCTGAGCCAGGTAAAAGGGCAGATGTCGACACCTCTTACGTCCGTTAACAACATACTGATAGCTATAATGGTGCCCTGCGTTCTACTCTACTTCTGGTTCACCGGATACGGGATTAACCGTGATACTGGGCTGATGCGGGTCATCGACAAGATAGCGAGATACACGATGATGGCAGGATTCGGCTCAGCCTTCGGGTACACGGTTCTCACCAGATACTCCCTCTTCATAGGAAGGTGCCAATTCCTCCTGGGAATTACACCCAACCCACCTGAGGCCAAGATGGCATTCATGGTTATAGCAGTCGTCTTGTTAGCGACTCTATTCGGGTGGGACCTATACAAAAGACAAAAGACACCAACAGTCCTTCAAACGTAAATAGACTAACCTTTCCCCTTTTTTTCCGTTTTTCTCCTCTCAGAGCTGGAGTAATCCCAATGTCGAATTCAGAAAATCATTTACCCTGAGAGGTCAAACCTTCTGTTGGTGAAGTGTTTGATAGCAATCAAAGATGGGAAGATATTCACCATCACCAAGGGAGTGATCGACAAGGGCACGGTCCTCGTCGAGGACGGGAAGATCAAAGCCGTCGGAAAGAACGTCAAGATACCCAAGGGCGCCGAGGTCATCGACGCCTCCGGAAAGGTGGTCATGCCAGGCCTCGTCGAGGCCCACTGCCACATCGGCATCTGGGATGAGACCGTCGGCTGGGCCGGTAGCGACGGGAACGAGGCCACCGAGCCCGCCACCCCCCACATGAGGGCGATAGACGCCATAAAGGCGAACGCAGACGAGGGAGGCCTGAAGGCCGCCCTGGAGGCCGGGATAACGACCGCCCAGGTGCTGCCCGGGAGCGCCAACGTCATCGGCGGCTGGGGAGTCGTTATCAAGACGACGCCCAGGGTGGTGGTCGACGACATGGTACTCCTCCACCCCTCCGGGATGAAGATCGCCTTCGGCGAGAACCCCCGCAGGGTCTACGGCGTCGAGCAGAAGAAGATGCCTTCGACCCGGATGGGCGTGGCCGGGATCCTCAGGGACTGGCTCCAGAAGACCAAGAACTACATTGAGAAGAAGGAGCTGTTCAAGGATGAGCCAGAGAAGATGCCCGAGGTGGACGTGAAGCTGGAGGCTCTAGAGCCTGTGCTCAGAGGAGAGATCCCC